>CAZEZD010000076.1:0-8680 GCA_964516115.1 uncultured Hyphomicrobiales bacterium | reverse complement strand
AGCCTCTATCTGCCCAACGGCAATCCGATCGGCACGGAGAAGTTCACCTACAAGCTCGCCTGGATGGACCGGCTGATCCGCCACGCCAAGGACCGCCTCGCGCTGGAGGAGCCCTTCCTGCTCTGCGGCGACTACAACGTCATCCCCATGCCGGAGGACGCGAAGAACCCGAAAGACTGGGTGAACGACGCGCTGTTCCAGCCGGAGTCGCGGGGCAAGCTGCGCGAGCTCGCAGCCCTCGGCCTCACCGACGCGCTCCGGGCCTGCGACGATTCAACCGGCCTCTACTCGTTCTGGGACTATCAGGCCGGTGCCTGGCCGCGGAACAACGGCATCCGCATCGACCACCTGATGCTCTCGCCGCAGGCGACCGACCGGCTGGTGACGGCCGGCATCGACAGGCATGTGCGCGGCTGGGAGAAACCGAGCGATCACGTGCCGGTATGGTGCGAGATCCGCGTCTGACGCGGCTCGACCGTCATCGGCATTCCGCCGTCCGGCCTGAGCGTCAGGCGCACGTTCGGCATCGGCCGGTGTCCGGGCAGCGGAACGAACCGGACATCGCGGATGACAGTTGCGAGAATCGCGGCAGCCTCGACGAGGGCGAAAGCCGCACCGATGCAGATGCGCGGGCCGGCCCCAAAAGGCAGATAGGCGCCGCGGTGCATTGTCCGGGCGCGCTCGGGTGCGAAGCGATCGGGGTCGAAGGCGTCCGGAGCCTGCCAGATCAACTGGTGGCGGTGGACCGCATAGACCGGGACATAGACCGGCGTGCCTTTGCGGATGGTCTCGCCGCCGAGTTGCACGTCCTCGGCGGCGATGCGGGGAATGAGCGGCGCCGGCGGATAGAGGCGCATCGCCTCCTGAACCACCTGTTTTGCATAGACGAGCTGGTCGATGTGGCCGGCTTCCACAGGCCCGTCGCCGACGACGCGCGTCACCTCGTCCAGAAGCCGCGCCTCGACGTCCGGAGCATTGGCGACCAGCCAGAAGGCCCAGGTCAGCGCGAGGGCGGTCGTCTCGTGGCCGGCGACCACGAAGGTGAGAAGATTGTCCGCGAGTTCTGCATCGGTCATCGCCCTGCCCGTCTCCGGATCGCTGGCGGCGATGAGGAAGTCGAGGAGATCAGGCACGTCGCCCGGTCGCGCCCGTCGTTCGGCGATGACGCGCGCCATTTCCTGCCGGAGGAAGCGATTGCCGGCCATGGCGCCGCGCCGGCCGGGATAGGGCAGCCAGGCCGGCAGCCTGAGCGTCGCCCATGCCGCCATCCACCCGACGGTGTCGAAATAGCGCGATATTTCCCGGCCGAACCGGCGGGTGTCGAAGCTCGCATGCCCGGAGAGCATGGTCTCGACGATCACGTCGAAGGTCGTCTCCATCATGACCTCGGAGACGTCGACTGTCTCGCCGGCCTGGTGGGTGAGGCGCGCCACGGTGCGCCCGGCTGCGGCGGAGAAGGTCGGCACGAAACCGAGGATGGTGCCGTGCCGGAAGGATGGCGCGGCGGCGCGTCGCTGCCAGCGCCAGGCTGCACCTTCGGCCGTGAAGATTGAATCGTTACCCACCGCCGGCCCGATCGTGCGGCGGATGATGGGCGCCTTGGGAAAGACAGCGGCCTTGCCGACGAGAACCTCGTCGATGAGGGCCGGATCCATGACGAAGAGCAGGGGCCGGCCTGCGAAGGAGAGCCAGCAGGTCGGATCCTCGAAGACCGCCTGCGGCCAGGTCGCAAGCGGATTGCGGACCAGCGTGCGGAGGAAGGCGAGCGTCCCCAACGGTTCGGCGGGTTGAGCGAGGACTGCTGGCGTGAACAGGGCGCTGTCGACCATGGTCATCGCCGCGGCCCCGTCATCGGCGGACCGTCTTGATCCAGTTCTCGACCATGCGCAGCGCGACGCCGCGCTCGTCGTCGGAGGCCTGCCGCATCGCCTCCTCGTACATTTCGCTGATCCAGGCCTCGTTGTCGCTGGCGGCTTCCTTGGCCAGCGTCAGGAACATCAGGCCGCGGGGCGCGGCGCGCGGCACGTCACGCCCGGTGAACAGCATATGGCCGAGAACCGCCTGCGCCTGGTGGTGGCTCTTCTGCGCTGCAAGCTGCAGCCAACGGGCGGCCTGCCGCGGATCGCGCGGGGCGCCCTTGCCTTCCAGCAGCATACGGCCGAGCCGGAACTGGCCATCCGCGTCGCCGAAGGTGGAGGCCGCGTAGAAATAGAGTTCGACCGCCTTGCCCGGGTCGGGGCGTACATAGCTGTTGGGAATGCCCTCGACGAGGTAGTTGCCCATGGCGACGAAGGCGGAGGAGATGAAACGCGCGTCGGGTGAGTTGGGACCCTCTTCGCGCCGCGTGATGGTGATCTGGCGGAACGTCTCGAAGGCCTTCAGATCCGATCGGGCGACCCCCTCGCCTTCCATGTACATGCGGCCGAGCCGCCAGGCGGAAGCGGCGTGGCCACCGCTCGCCGCATATTGCAACGCGGAGACGGCCTCGTCGGTCCGGCCGTCGCGCAGCGCGCGGCCGTAGGCGCGGAAGGCGTCGAGCGCCGAACGGGCGTCCCCCGCCGGCTGGCCGTCGAGCGCCACGGCGCCGCCCGCCGGCAGGACCGCCGTCAGAACCAGCGCAACGAATGCGACACGCACCCTCATGACATCAGATATCCGCATAGACGTGCTTTTCCCCAGCACCGCCCGGATGGGTCACGGCACCGTCAACCGCAGGTCCGACCTGCTGGGCGTATTTCCAGATGGCGCCCGAACCGAACTCGGTAGGCTTCGGGCCTTTCCAGTCCTTCTTACGCGCCCGCAATTCGGCGGCCGTAAGGCGAACTTTGAGCGTTCCCTTGACGGCGTCGATCTCGATTATGTCCCCATCGCGAACATGGGCGATGGGGCCGCCGACCTGGGCTTCCGGTCCGACATGGCCGATGCAGAAGCCGCGCGTGGCGCCCGAGAAGCGGCCGTCGGTGATCAGGGCCACCTTATCGCCCATGCCCTGACCGTAGAGCGCGGCGGTGGTCGCCAGCATCTCGCGCATGCCGGGGCCGCCCTTGGGCCCCTCGTAGCGGATGACGATGACCTCGCCGTCCCGGATGGTGCGCTCGGTAACGGCCTTGAAGCACTCTTCCTCGCGGTCGAAACAGCGGGCCGGTCCCTTGAACTTCAGCGTCTTCATGCCGGCGACCTTCACGATCGCCCCGTCAGGCGCGAGGTTGCCCTTCAAGCCGACGACACCGCCCGTCTTCGTGATGGGTCTGGAGGTCGGATAGACCACGTCCTGATCAGGGTTCCAGCGCACCTTCGCGAGATTCTCCGCCATCGTGCGGCCGGTCACGGTCATGCAGTCGCCGTGCAGGTAGCCGCCGTCGAGCAGCGCCTTCATAAGGAGCGGGATCCCCCCGGCCTCGAACATGTCCTTGGCGACATATTTCCCGCCGGGCTTCAGGTCGGCGATGTAGGGCGTCTTCTTGAAGATCTCGGCGACATCGAACAGGTCGAACTTGATGCCGCATTCATGCGCCATGGCCGGCAGATGAAGGGCCGCATTGGTGGAGCCACCCGACGCAGCGACCACTGTCGCGGCATTCTCCAGCGCCTTGCGGGTGACGATGTCGCGCGGGCGGATGCCCTTCGCGATCAGTTCCATCACCTTCTCGCCGGCGGCGTAGCAGAAGGCGTCGCGGATGTCGTAGGGCGCCGGGGCGCCGGCCGAATAAGGCAGCGCCAGGCCGATGGCCTCAGACACGGTCGCCATGGTGTTGGCGGTGAACTGGGCGCCACAGGCGCCGGCAGAGGGCGCCCCCACCCGCTCCAACTCGTCAAGGTCCTCGTCGCTCATCGCGCCGACCGAATGCTGACCGACCGCCTCGAACAGGTCCTGAACCGTCACCTGCCGGCCGCGGAACGTGCCCGGCAGGATCGAGCCGCCATAGATGAAGATGGACGGCACGTTGAGACGCACCATGGCCATCATCATGCCGGGCAGCGACTTGTCGCAGCCGGCGAGGCCGACCAGCGCGTCATAGGCGTGGCCGCGCATGGACAACTCGACGGAGTCGGCGATGATCTCGCGCGACGGCAGCGAGGACTTCATGCCGGCATGGCCCATGGCGATGCCGTCGGTGACCGTAATGGTGCAGAATTCGCGCGGGGTCCCTTGAGCCGACTCCACGCCCTTCTTGACCGCCTGGGCCTGACGCATCAGCGCGATGTTGCAGGGGGCGGCCTCGTTCCAGCAGGTGGCGACACCGACGAAGGGCTGGTGGATCTGCTTCGTCGTCAGACCCATCGCATAGAGATAGGAGCGATGCGGGGCGCGGGACGGCCCTTCGGTGACGTGACGGCTCGGCAGCCTGGACTTGTCGAAGGTGGCCCCGCTCATGTCGCTGCTCCGATACGGCTATCCGCGCCCTGATCGAAGGCAGGGCGACACGCAACCGAATGAAACGAACAACGGGACAGCATGAACGCGGCGGCCATTCGAGCGGATCGCAGATCATTTGACCTGCAAGAAGGAAATTTGTCGGTAAATTTCTGCGCTTGGGGCTGTGGCGGGATTGCGGCGAAAAATGGTGAACGGATCGTGCCGATGCGAGCCGTTCCAGGCTGTTGCGGAAATGACACGAAAACACCGGCGGGCTGGCGCCACGCCGGTGTCAAAGCATGAGACAGATGAGGACGCTGCGCCTCTGGCGCGGGCTCACACGAGAGCGGCGAGCCTCGCCAGTGCCGCCTCGATACTCGCCTTGCGCTCGACCGCCTCGGCGCGCTTCTCGTGCTGCTCGGCGACGACGTCCTCGGCGGCGCGGGCCATGAAGTTGGGGTTGCCGAGCTTGGCGTCGCATCGGGCGATGTCGGCCTCGGCTTCCTTCAGCGCCTTGGCGAGACGGGTGCGCTCGGCGGCGACATCGATCAGGCCGGCCATGGGAAGCGCCAGCGTCTCACCGCGGACGACGATCTGCACCGATCCTGTCGGCGCCCCGGACGCCGCCGTGATCCCCGACAACCTCGCAAGCCGGTTGAGAAGAGCGCCGTATTGTTCTGCAAGTGCTTTTGTTTTGTCGGAAACACCCAGAAGCACGAGCGGCACCTGCGTGCCCGGAGCGACGTTCATCTCGGCGCGAACGGACCGGATCGCCGTGATGGCATCGACCAGCCAGCCGATCTCGGCTTCCGCAGACCCGTCGCCGAGCCCGTCGAGCTTCGGCCAGGAGCTGAGCGCCAGCACGCCCGCGCGCGCGGGACCGGTCTCTCCTGTCACCGTCCACAACTCCTCGGTGATGAAGGGCATGAAGGGGTGCAGGAGCTTCAGGATCTGGTCCAGCGTCCAGGCGGTCGCGGCGCGCACCTCGGCCTTCGCCGCCTCGTCCGTGCCGGTAAAGATGGGCTTGGCGAACTCGAGGAACCAGTCGCAGAAGATGTTCCACACGAAGCGATAGGCCGCGCCGGCCGCGTCGTTGTATCTGTAGGCCTGAATGGCGGCCTCGATGTCGGCCGCGGCCCTCGCCGTCTCGCCGACGATCCACTTGGCCAGCGTCGTCTTCACGGCGGCCGGGTCGAACTCGGCGGTCCGGCGGCACTCGTTCATCTCAGCGAAGCGGGCGGCGTTCCACAGCTTGGTCGCGAAGTTGCGATAGCCCTCGACGCGCGAGCGGGCGAACTTCACGTCCGAGCCCTGGCTCGCCTGCGCCACCAGCGCGAAGCGCAGCGCGTCGGCGCCGAACTCGTCGATGAGGCCGAGCGGATCGACGACGTTGCCAAGCGTCTTCGACATCTTGCGACCCTTGTCGTCGCGCACGAGGCCATGGATGACGACGTCGGAAAAGGGCTTCTCCTCCATGAAGTGCAGGCCCAGCATCATCATGCGGGCGACCCAGAAGAAGATGATGTCGAAGCCGGTGACGAGGGTCGAGGTCGGGTAGAAGCGCTTCAGCTCGGCCGTGTCGTCCGGCCAGCCGAGAGTCGAGAACGGCCAGAGACCGGACGAGAACCAGGTGTCGAGCACGTCGGGATCGCGGGTGAGCGGCACCCCTGCCCGGTCGAAATGCGCATCGGCGAGGACCTGCGCCTCGGCCTCGCTGGCCGCAACGAAGACCTCGCCATCCTCGGCGTACCAGGCCGGGATCTGGTGACCCCACCAGAGCTGGCGCGAGATGCACCAGGGCTGGATGTTCTCCAGCCAACGGAAGTAGTCACCGGCGAAGCGCTCCGGCACGAAGCGCGTCTCGCCCTTGCGGACCGCTTCGAGAGCGGGCTTCGCCAGCGTCGCGGCGTCGACATACCATTGCTCGGTGAGCCAGGGCTCGACGACGGCGCCGCCGCGCTGGGCATGCGGCACCATGTGGGTGTGCGGTTCGATCTTGTCGACGAGGCCAAGGGCCTCTAGGTCGGCGACAACCTTCTTGCGCGCCTCGAAGCGGGGCAGGCCACGATAGGCCTCCGGAGCGTTCTCGTTCACCACCGCAGAGGCGTCGAAGATGTTGATGAGCTCGAGGTTGTGCCGCTTGCCGACCTCGAAGTCGTTGAAGTCGTGGGCAGGCGTGATCTTCACCGCGCCCG
Organism: uncultured Hyphomicrobiales bacterium; assembly: GCA_964516115.1. GTDB lineage: Bacteria > Pseudomonadota > Alphaproteobacteria > Rhizobiales > Phreatobacteraceae > Phreatobacter. The sequence goes on along the minus strand of CAZEZD010000076.1, from coordinate 2,128 downwards.
AGCCCTTCTCGGGATCGGAATAGGTGTCGCCGACGATCGGAATATCGCGACCCACCAGCGGCAGCACCACCGTCTTGCCGATCAGATGCCGGTAGCGCTCGTCCTCCGGATGCACGGCGACGGCCGTATCGCCCAGCATCGTCTCCGGGCGCGTCGTCGCGACGACGATGTACTCGCCGGGATTGTCCTTCAGCGGATACTTGAAGTGCCAGAGGTTGCCCCGAACCTCGAGGCTGTCGACCTCGAGGTCGGAGATCGCCGACTGGAACTCCGGATCCCAGTTCACCAGCCGCTTGTCGCGATAGATCAGGCCAGCCCTGTGCAGATCGACGAAGACCTTGGTGACGGCGCGGACCATCTGGTCGGAGGCCTCGCCCCTCGCGCCCATGGTGAAACGCTCGCGCGACCAGTCGCAGGAGGCGCCGAGGCGCTTCAGCTGGTTGAAGATCGTGCCGCCGCTCTCCGCCTTCCATTCCCAGACCTTGTCGATGAATTTCTCGCGGCCGAGGTCGCGCATCTGGATCTGCTTCTCGGCGAGTTGGCGCGAGACGACGAGTTGCGTCGCGATGCCGGCGTGGTCGGTGCCCGGCTGCCAGAGCACGTCCTTGCCGAGCATGCGCTGGTAGCGGCACAGCACGTCCTGCAGCGTGTTGTTGAGCGCGTGGCCCATGTGCAGCGATCCCGTGACGTTCGGCGGCGGGATCATGATGGAATAGGTCTCGGCGCTCGCGCGCTCGGGCCGCCCGGCGCGGAAGGCGCCGACCGCGTCCCATGCGGCCGCGATACGGGCCTCGATATCCTTGGGCGAATAGGTCTTCTCGAGCATGACGGTCCGGCGGCTGTGCGGCAGTGGGAGCGCACCAAAGCCGCGCCCGGACCGAGAAGTCAACATTTCTGCCATGCGAAGCCGTGACTTGCCGCATTGCGGGAACAGGGCACATAGGCTGTTGATGAGTTCTCCCGCCGACGACGCCCTGCCTCCCGACGCCGTCCCATGGCGGGCGCTGTTCATCCTCGGCTTGGCGAGCTTCGCCTCCTCGGCAGCTCTACGCTTCTGCGACCCGCTGCTGCCGAAGCTCGCCAATGCTTTCGGGACAACGCCGGGTGCCGCCGCTATCGTGGTGACGACCTATTCCGTCGCCTATGGCGGCTTCCAGCTCATCACCGGCCCCCTCGGGGACCGCTACGGCAAGGTGCGGATGGTGGCGCTGGGCGCGACGCTCTGCGGGCTTTTCACGCTGGCCTGCGCCTTCGCCACCAGCATCGACCAGATCGCCATCCTGCGCCTGCTGGCCGGGCTCACCGGCGCGGCGATCATCCCCAACTGCCTCGCCTTCATCGGCGACACCATTCCGATGGGCCAGCGCCAGGCGGTCCTTGCCCGCTACATGATCTTCATGAGCGCCGGTGCGGTCAGCGGTCAGGCGATCGGCGGCATCCTCGCCGACGCCTTCGGCTGGCAGGCCGTCTTCGTTATGGTAGGGGCCTTCCTCATTGCCGCGGGCACGACCCTGTCAGTGCAGTTGCGGACCAATGCGGTGCTGTCGCGGCGCTCGGCGATTCCGGAGGGCGGGCTGATCGGCTCGTTCCGCCAGATCGCGGCCAGCGGGCGCTCGCCCCTCGGCCGGCTGGTGCTGGCCACCGTCTTTCTGGAGGCCGCCATCTTCTTCGGGGCCTTCACCTTTGTGGGAGCCCATCTGCACACGGCCTTTCGCATCAGCTTCACGGCCATCGGCGCCCTGACGGCGCTCAGCGCCCTCGGCGCGGTCGGGTATTCGTGGTTCGCACCGACGCTGCTCGCGCGCTTCTCGCAGGGCACCCTGATCATCTTTTCGACGACTGCCTTCCTGCTCTGTTTTGCGCTGATTGCAGTCTCGCCATGGCTCTGGCTCGTCGCCATCGCCATTGCCATCGGCGGCGGCGGCTTCGCGCTGTTCCACAATTCGCTGCAGATCCTGGCAACGCAGATCAACCCCGAGGCCAGAGGTGCCGCCATCGCCACCTTCGCCTGCTGCTTCTTCGCGGGTCAGACGGTCGGCGTCTTCGCCACCAGCCTCGTCTACGACGCCTTCGGCGCCCAGCCGCTGTTCATCGCGGCGGCGGTCCTGATGCCGATCATGACATTGTG
>CAZEZD010000075.1:4493-10167 GCA_964516115.1 uncultured Hyphomicrobiales bacterium | reverse complement strand
CGGGCCGAGACCCGGAATGGCGAGGATGCCGAGACCGGCGAGGATGCCGGCGGTGCCGCCGGCGACAGCGCCGAGGCCGGCGCCGGTTCCCGCGCCCGTCGAACTGTCGTCGGTGACCGTCGGGGCGTAGTCGCGATAGGCGCTGCGGTCGATCGTCCGGTCGTTGGAGAGGACCGAGATGTCATCTCGGGGGATGCCGGCGGACACGGCCCGCTCGACGGCGGCGAGGGCGTCCGAGTAGCTGTCGAAGATGGCGGAAACGGTGGTCTTCATGATGAATGTCCTTTCCTGGATTGATGGATCACTGGGCGGAGATGTTGCCGCGGAAATCGAGGCCGACGGTCACGGCCCGGCCGTTCCACTGGCCACGCCCGCGCCAGATGCCGTTGTCGTCCTTGGTGAGATCCGTGACGCCGGTGATGCCTGCCTCCTCGAAACGACCGCGTGCCTGGCCCTCGGTGAAGCTGTTGGCGCCGTTCTCGAGGGGGGCTGCGTTCACAGCGCGTCGCTCAGTGGCGGCGGGGGGCGTGGCGGGGGAGGTCGCCGCAGGAGGAGCCGCCGCGGGCGGGGTGGCCGGGGGGGTCGTCTGCGCCATGGCGAGGCCGGCGGTGAAGACGGCCGAGGAGGTCAGAAGAAGAAGTCGTTTCATGATATGAGCCCCTGTTTTGGACAGTGAGGCTCATGCAACTCGGATAAATACATTGGCGTTCCCATGTGGTTTTTTTAATTCTGCAGGGAACCTAAGCCAATTTCATGAATAATATCAGGTTAACATCATGTAGATGTGAATCATTATGCAAAAATATATCATCGATGTGCCCATACCATCGTCGATGACATAGGGCGACATCGATGAATTGAGAAATTCAACCGTCCCGTTCTCACAGGACCTTCACTGATGATCGTGTTGTTCCGCCAACCGATCCCCGGCCCGCCGTACGTGGCAGCGGCCGGAGATCCAGTCCCCGCCGCTGCGAGCAGGTGTACGGTCCGTCAGGACCCGCGCTTCACGAAGGGCGCCGCCACACCGGGCTTTGCCGGCCTGGAAAGCCAGTAGCCGAGCGCCACCGCCGCCCCGACAACGAACAGCGGCGCGAGAAGCGAGGGATTGCGTCCCACATGTCTCATGGCGAGACGGCCGGTGCTGACGGCCGCAACCGGCCCGATTCCGAGCCGGTCGAGATGCCCGACGGCCGAGCGCAGATGGTCCGGTGCGGCAGCCAGACGCGCCTGGGCCTCGCTTCCCTGACGTCCGATTTCGCGGGCGAGTGCGAGCAACTGCTCGACGGCGCCATCGGCGACGTCGCGTGCGGACGAACGGGTCCTGTTCGAGAACGAGAACATGGGCGTTCCTTTCAATGGGTCATGGACAATCGCGTACCCTGATCAACACCCGCCGGCGGCGCAGGTTCCCTGAAACCGCGGCTCCGCGGGACGCCGTCCGAGGCCCGCCGTCTGGCGGCCGAGGGCGTAGTCACGGGCCGGCGCCTGGGCGGATCGCTCCCGGTGACGTCCGAGGGGGAGGCCGCGCCGGCCGTGCACCGATCTGCGGAGGCCCTCCGGGCCGGGACTATGCGCCCCCGCCACCCCGGCTGGCCCCATGGCTGCAGCTCCGGAGGCGGGCCGCCGGTGGGTGTCAGGTGACCGACAGGGACGATGACGTGGACGCCGCGAGAAGCTCGCTCCTGCGCTCTGCAATGGCCGCACTCAGGCGCTCGCTCATAATATCGAAGGCCGGCTTCATCTCGATGTCGACCTTGCCCTGCAGCATGTTCTGGGAGAGTTCGCCGAGCAGGCGGTCCATTGCCTGGACGATCTCGTCGAGATCGCCGGTCGAGCCGGCGACGCGGGTCCGCGCGATCAGTTCCTCGAAGACGTGATGCTCGTGGAAGACGAGGTTCCGGCGGCGTGGGAACAGGTAGCGCCACAGCCAGACGATGGCCGACAGGATGCCGCTGAAGCCGAAAAGGACGACATAGATCAGCGTCTCGTAGCGTTCGAAGAAGTTCTTCTCCTCCGCATCGTAGTAGTTGCTGGCTCCCGGATGCAGGGTGAAGGCCGAGCCGCGGTCCGTCGGCAGGGCCTCGATCCGCCCGGCTGCCGGAAACTGCGACATGAGCCCGTGTCGCTGGGTGAAGAGCTGCCGTGTGAACTCCTCGACCACGTCGTTCGCAAGCCCGCGTCGCGCCACGAGCAGCGAAGGGAAGCCGAGCGTGGAGACGGCTTCGGCCGGCAGCAGCGGATTGGTGCCGAATTCGCCGGGTACGAGTTCGACGGCACTGAAGACCTTGTTGCGGGCCTGAAAGACATTGCCCTCGACCAGCGGGACCAGGAGCGGTCTGCGCTCGCCGCTGCACCCGAGGGCCCGGATGGTCTCCCCGATGACCGCTTCGCCGCGCGGAAAGGCCATGAACAGCGCATCGACGGGCTTGGCCGCGACGGCCGCCGTCACCTCGGTTGCGGATCTCGCCTGGACGACGTCGATGTCGTTCAGGGCGAGCCCGTGATAGGCGGCGAGCTTCTCGAACAGGGCCTTGTTGCCGGGGCCTCGTCCGACGACCACGACGCGCCGTCCCTTGAGGTCGGCGAAGCCTTGCATCGGCTCCGGCTGGCCAATGGCGGGCGGCGGCGGCCGTACCCGCGATCCTGCACGAGACGCTGCCGGCGCCGGCGCTGCGGGCGGGGCCGCGCAGCCGACGAGGAGGGCCACATTCTGGTGCAGAATGGCCACTGCGAGCCCGGTTGCCGGAATACGGTAGTCCGCCCGCGCGATGGCAAGATCGACGTCACCGGCGTCGATCGCGGCAGAGGTCTCCGCCACATTGGTCAAAGGCGCCAATGCCAGCCGGACCCGATATCTTTCCCGTTCGGCCGTCTGCGCAAGTGCGGCGAAGAACTGGGACGTCTCGCTGCCGGCGGGCGCAACGGCCATGCGCAGCGGAATCGGCGCGAGATAGAGAAACCAGTAGGTTCCGATCGCGAGCCCGACCGTCGCGACGATGACCGCGAGACCCGCCAGGTCGCGACGGCTCATCGGGCCACTCCCGCAACGGCGACAGCCGGCTTGCCACAGCTAGTCATGGCGAACCCACAGCATTCCGACCACGCGCCCGTCATGGGTGAGTTCAAGGCGCAAACCGTCGCCGGACTGCCAATGGTCGCCGAAGCCGAGAGACTGCAGATCGACATTCTCCCACAGGGAGCCGCGCTGTTCGTCGTTGATGAAAATGGGCCAGCGCGTGACGCCGCGCGGCGTGACCCAGGAACGCCCCTTCCGCGCCGACATCAGCAGCTCCTTCGCCCGTTGCTCGATGCTCCGGCGGACCTCGCTCACCCCTGCGGCACGTCGCACCTCCGCCTCGCTCGACGCACGGACCGTCGGTCCCGCGAACCCGACGGACAGGATCGCCATCGCCCACGCGGCAGACAAGACGAGGACCTTCCTGTAGCGCCTGAATGTCATGGCGGCCGTTCCCTGATGATCCGGTGCCCCTGACGGGGCCCTCATATTCATAATGGACTATTCATAGGGCTGCGTCCTTGACGTGCGTCATCCGCGCCACACCGCAGGGTGCGAGCTTGCGGGCCTCTCGTCCAGAGAAGCCCGTTCAGCCGGACCTCGCGCGCGACAGCCGTGCCGATGCCGGAGTGGCGAAAGGTCCAACAATCTGTTGAATGGTGGCACATCCGCCCCGACCGCGACGCGGGGGGACATCCCCGGGAGCCCCCCATGACAGAGACGCTTGACCGCCCCGACCCCGGCCTCGACCTGACCGACGGCTTTCGTCCCCACACCTCGCACTGGGGCGTGTTCTCGGCCCGCATGCGCGAGGGCCGCCTCGACATCCGCCCCTATGGCGGGGATCCCGACCCGAACGGCATCATCGACAACTTCCCCGGCGCGCTGCGCCATCGCGCCCGCATCGCCCAGCCGATGATCCGCCGCGGCTGGCTGGAGCGCGGTCCCGGCCCCGACGACCGGCGCGGACGCGATGAATTCGTGCCGGTGAGCTGGGACAAGGCGCTCGACCTGCTGGCGGGCGAACTGAAGCGGGTGCGCGACACAAGCGGGCCGGGCGCCGTCTTCGGCGGCTCCTATGGCTGGGCCAGCGCCGGCCGCTTCCACCACGCGCAGAGCCAGATCCACCGCTTCCTCAACATGGCGCTCGGCGGCTATGTGAAGTCGGTCAACAGCTATTCCTCCGGCGCGTCCTCGGTGCTGCTGCCGCAGATCCTCTGCGGCTACGAGGACATCACCAAGCGCAACGTCACCTGGGAGCAGATCGCCACGGATACCGACGTCGTGCTGTCGTTCGGTGGCATGGCGCTGAAGAACTCGATGGTCGCCGGCGGCTCCATCAGCCAGCACGTCGAGCGTGGCGCCATGGCGGCGGCCAGGGCGCGCGGCTGCGAGTTCATCCTCATCAGCCCGCTCCGCGAGGACCTGCCCGAAGAGGCCGGTGCTGAATGGCTGACCGTCACGCCCGGCACCGACACGGCGATGATGCTGGGGCTCGTCCACACCCTCGTCAGCGAGGGCCTTCACGACCAGGCCTTCCTCGACCGCTACACCGAGGGCTGGCCGGTCCTCGCCCGCTATCTGACGGGCGAGAGCGACGGCGTGCCGAAAGACGCCGACTGGGCCTCGCGCATCTGCGGGATGAGCGCCGACACCATCCGCGCGCTGGCGCGGCGGCTTGCCGGACGCCGGTCGCTCATCGTGGTGTCGCACTCGCTGCAGCGCGCCGAGCATGGCGAGCAGCCGGTGTGGATGGCCATGGTGCTGGCGGCGGCTCTCGGCCAGATCGGTCTGCCGGGTGGCGGCTACGCCTATTCCCTCGGCGCTATCGGCTACTACGGCCGCCGCGCCAACGCGGTGCCGGGACCGACCCTGTCGCAGGGGCGCAACGGCGTCTCCGACTTCATTCCCGTGGCACGCATCGCCGACATGCTGCTGAACCCCGGAACGACCTATCGCTACAATGGCGAGACGCGGACCTACCCCGACATTCGGCTCGTCTACTGGGCCGGCGGCAATCCCTTCCACCATCACCAGGACCTCAACCGCCTGCGCAAGGCGTTCTCGAAGGTCGATACGCTGGTGGTGCACGAACTGGCTTGGACCGCCACGGCCCGCCATGCCGACATCGTGCTGCCCTGCACGATGACGCTGGAGCGCGAGGACATCGGCTATTCCTCCAACGACCCGCTGATGGTGGCCATGCACCCGGTGGCGGAGCCCTATGGCCTTGCCCGCGACGATTACGCGATCTTCTCCGATCTCGCCGAAAGACTGGGGGCGGGCGAGACCTTCACCGAGGGACGGACGACGCGGCAATGGCTGGAACATCTCTACGAGCCCACCCGCACGGCGCTGGCCGCTCAGGGGCTGCCGGCACCGAGCTTCGACGAGTTCTGGCAGCGCGGCAGCCTGACCGTTCCGCAGCATCCGGACGATGGCGGCCAGCTCCGCCGCTACCGCGAGGACCCTGAGGCCCATCCCGTGCCGACGCCCACCGGCCGGATCGAGGTACATTCGGCCAAGATCGCCGCCCATGGCGACGCCGACTGCCCCGGCCATCCGGTCTGGCTCGCAAAGACCGAGGTGCCGACGGCCGCGGCCCCGCTCTATCTCATCGCCAACCAGCCGGCGACGCGGCTGCACAGCCAGCTC
>CAZEZD010000075.1:0-4483 GCA_964516115.1 uncultured Hyphomicrobiales bacterium | reverse complement strand
ACTTCGGTGGGCATTCGACCGAGGCCAAGCACCGCGGCCGCGAGGTGGCGCGCATGAACCCCGGCGACGCCGCCGCCCGAGGCATCACCGATGGCGACATCATCCGCCTCTTCAATGCGCGCGGCGCCTGCCTCGCCGGAGTGCGCGTGACGGACGCCATCGCGGCGGGCATCGTCCAGCTCCCGACGGGTGCCTGGTATGACCCGGTCGACCCCGAGGGGGAGATGCCGCTGTGCGTTCACGGCAATCCGAACGTGCTGACGCGCGACGTCGGAACCTCGTCCTTCGCCCAGGGCTGCACCGGCCAGCTCACCACGGTCGAGGTGGAGAAATTCACCGCCAACCTGCCGCCGATCCAGGCCTTCGAGCCGCCCGGTGCATCGCAGGCATGACGTCGGGGTCCGCCTGCGACGATCTTAGGGTTTGAATTGCCTGCCCGACCTGCCCACAATCTGGGCATGTCGGATCGGGATTCATCCAGGGAAGACGCGCAGGCATCGCAGGCAGGGACGGCCGCCGCCTGGGCAGGCCGCGGCAAGGCCGCGACGCATACCCGCGGCCGCCCGCTCGATCTCGACGCGCTGGCGGAGGTCGAGACGCTGATCGGCAACGCACCGCGGCGCGACCTGCTGATCGAGTATCTGCATCGGCTGCAGGATGCCCACGGACACCTCTCGGCGCGCCACATGCGCGCGCTCGCAGAGCAACTGCGGGTCGGACAGGCCGAGGTTTTCGAGGTGGCGAGCTTCTACCACCACTTCGACATCGTGAAGGAGGGCGAGACACCACCGCCTCCGGTCACCATCCGCGTCTGCAATTCCCTCCCCTGCATGATGGCCGGCGCCGAGGCGCTGCTGGCCGACCTGATCCGCCGCACCGACGCTCACGCCGTCCGAATCCAGGCCGTGCCCTGCGTTGGGCGCTGCGCCGATGCGCCGGTGGCGGTGGTGGCGCGCCATCCGGTCGCGAACGCCACTGCGGAGACCGTCGTCGCGGCGCTGCGGGCCGGACGTCGGGAAGATCGGCCCTCGCCTCTCGCCATCGGGCTTGCCGCCTATCGTGCGGCAGGCGGGTATCGGCTCCTCGGGTCCGTGCGGACGGATGCGGCGCGTCTCGACGAGGTCATCGCAACGATCGCCGATGCCGGCCTCAAGGGCCTCGGCGGCGCCGGCTTCCCGGCCGGCCGCAAGTGGCAGATCGTCCGGGGCTTTCCGGCGCCGCGCTTCATGACGGTCAATGCCGACGAGGGCGAGCCCGGCACGTTCAAGGATCGCCATCACCTCGAGCGCGACCCGCATCGCTTTCTCGAGGGCTGTCTCGTCGCCGCCGAGGCAGTGGAGGCCGAGCGGATCGTCATTTACCTGCGCGACGAATATGCCGGCGTGCGGCTGCTTCTCGCGCGCGAGATCGCCGCGCTGGAGGACGCGGGACTGGCGAGGCCGGGACTGATCGATCTGCGCCGCGGGGCCGGCGCCTACATCTGCGGCGAGGAGAGCGCCATGCTCGAATCGATCGAGGGCAAGCGCGGCCTCCCGCGGCTGCGGCCACCCTATATCGCCGAGCACGGGCTGTTTGGCCGCCCGACCCTCAACCACAATGTCGAGACGCTGCACTGGGTCCGCGACATCGTCGAGCGGGGAGCCGCCTGGTTCGCCGGGCAGGGCATGAACGGCGCGACGGGCCTGCGCTCGTGGTCGATTTCCGGCCGGGTGCAATATCCCGGCGTCGTCGTGGCGCCGGCTGGAATCACGGCGGCAGAGCTGATCGCGAAGGCCGGCGGCATGGCCGAGGGTCACCGCCTGAAGGCCTACCTGCCGGGCGGTGCGTCGGGCGGCATCCTGCCGGCGTCACTCGCCCATCTGCCGCTCGATTTCGGCACGCTCGCAGAACACGGCTGCTTCGTCGGCAGCCATGCGCTCATCGTGCTATCGGACCAGGACGACATCGGCAAGGTGGCGCTCAACCTCATGCAGTTCTTCCGGCACGAGAGCTGCGGCCAGTGCACGCCCTGCCGGGCCGGCACGGAGAAGGCCGCGACGCTCATGCAGGAGCCCGCCTGGGACCTCGACCTGCTCGCCGACCTCGCGACGGTGATGCAGGACGCGTCGATCTGCGGCCTCGGCCAGGCCGCGCCCAACCCGATGCTGTCGGCCATCCGTTTCTTCCGCTCCGAGGTGGTGCGGGAGCGACAGCCATGACCGGCAGCGCCGCGACCATCGCTCTCACCCTCGACGGGCAACCCGTATCGGCCCGCCCCGGCGAAACGCTCTGGGAGGTGGCGCGGCGGCACGGCACCGCGCTGCCCCACCTCTGTCACAGACCCGAAGCCGGCTATGTTCCGGATGGCAACTGCCGCGTCTGCGTCGTGGAGATCGACGGCGAGCGCACCTTGTCAGCGTCCTGCTGCCGCCGGGCGACAGAGGGCATGAACGTCAACACCTCCTCGCCGCGGGCGGAGAAGGCGCGGCGGCTGGTGATGGAGTTGCTGGTCGCGGATCAGCCAGCACAGGCCATCGCCCATGACCGGGCATCACCGCTCTGGCGTTTTGCCGACGAACTCGGGGTCCCGACCAGCCGGTTTCCTGCGCGCGCCGACAACGGTTCTCACCAGGCGCCGGATCTCAGCCATCCCGCCATGGCCGTCAATCTTTACGCCTGCATAGCCTGCGGCCTCTGCGCCCGCGCCTGCCGCGACGTCCAGGTCAACGACGTGATCGGCATGGGCTGGCGCGGCAGCCACCATGCACCCGTCTTCGATCTCGCCGACCCGATGGCGGCCTCCACCTGCGTCGCCTGTGGCGAGTGCGTGCAGGCCTGCCCCACCGGCGCGCTGATGCCGAAATCCATCGTCGATGAGGAGACGCAGGCGGGAGGCCGTGGCGCGGACCGCAGCGTGACATCCGTCTGCCCGTTCTGCGGCGTCGGCTGCCTCGTCTCCTTCGAGGTCCGCGACGGCCTGATAGCCTATGTGGAGGGCGTCGATGGTCCGGCCAACGAGGGTCGTCTCTGCGTCAAGGGGCGCTTCGGCTTCGACTATGTGGCGAGCCCGCAGCGCCTGACCGTGCCGCTGATCAGGCGTCCGGACGCTCCGAAAGGGCTGAATGTCGACCCGCGCAACCCCTTCACCCATTTCCGCGAGGCGACGTGGGAGGAGGCGCTGGACGCCGCCGCCGGTGGGATGCGGCGGGCGGCGGACGCCTACGGCAACAGGGCGGTGGCCGGCTTCGGCTCGGCGAAGTGCTCCAACGAGGAGGCCTATCTCTTCCAGAAGCTGATCCGCACCCGCTTCCATCACAACAATGTCGATCACTGCACGCGGCTCTGCCACGCCTCTTCGGTCGCGGCCCTCATGGAAGGAATCGGCTCGGGCTCGGTGACCGCACCCTTCACCGACGCGCTGAAGGCGGACGCGATCATCATCATCGGGTCCAACCCGACGGAGAACCACCCGGTCGCCGCGACCTATTTCAAGCAGGCGGCGCGGCGCGGTACGAAGCTGATCGTCATGGACCCGCGCGGCACGGCGATGAGGCGCTTCGCCAGCCACATGCTGCAGTTCCGTCCGGGGACCGACGTCGCCCTGCTCAACGCCATGATGCACGTCATCGTGACTGAAGGGTTGCACCACCGCGACTTCATCGCCGCCCGCGCCGAAGGCTTCGAGGACCTTACGGAGCATCTCGCGATCTGCTCGCCGGAGGCCATGGCGCCGATCTGCGGTATCGCGCCGGAGGCGATCCGCGCCGCGGCGAGTGCCTTCGCGAGGGCCGAGCGCGGCATGATCTTCTGGGGCATGGGGGTGAGCCAGCACACCCACGGCACCGACAATGCGCGCTGCCTCATCGCGCTGGCCATGCTCACCGGCAATGTCGGCCGCGAGGGCACCGGGCTTCACCCCCTGCGCGGGCAGAACAACGTGCAGGGCGCCTCCGATGCCGGCCTGATCCCCATGGTCTTCCCCGACTATGCGCGGGTCGGCATTGCGGAGCATCACGACCGCTTCGAGGCCCTGTGGGGCACGTCGCTCGATCGGGAGCCCGGCCTGACGGTCACCGAGATCATCGACGCCGTGGCGCGCGGGCAGATCCGAAGCATGTACATCATGGGCGAGAACCCGGCCATGTCGGACCCTGACCTCGCCCATGTCCGCGAGGCGCTGGCCGGCCTCGACCATCTGGTCGTCCAGGACATTTTCCTGACCGAGACGGCGATGCTCGCCGATGTCGTCCTGCCGGCGGCGGCCTGGCCGGAGAAGACCGGCACGGTGACCAACACCAACCGGCAGGTGCAGATGGGCCGCAAGGCGGTCGAGCCGCCGGGTCTCGCGCAGGAGGACTGGCGCATCATCCAGGGGCTGGCGCAACGGCTCGGCCTCGACTGGCGCTACGCCCATCCGCGCGAGGTCTTCGCCGAGATGCACCTCGCCATGCCCTCGCTCGCCAATATTTCCTGGGAGCGGCTGGAAGCGGAGAACAGCGTCACC
>CAZEZD010000074.1:0-10168 GCA_964516115.1 uncultured Hyphomicrobiales bacterium | reverse complement strand
AGATGATCGTCCCGCGGGTCGGGATGAGGAACTTGGTCAGCAGGTTGAAGCAGGTGGTCTTGCCGGCCCCGTTCGGGCCGATCAGGGCGTGGATCGTCCCACGCCGGACGGCAAGGTCCACGTCGCTCACCGCCGTGAAGCCCTTGAAGTCCTTGGTCAGCCCCTGCGTCTGCAGAATGATCTCGTCGTTCGTTCCCACCATGCACTCTGTTCTGTTGTTCGTGCGTTGGCCGGCATTGCTGCATGGCAGGTCAGCGATAGTCAATCCAAGACCTGACTGCAACGTCATGTCTAACGGCGGAGGCCCCCCCGGGGCGCGTCGCCTGGGCGTGAGGCCGGACCCGTCGTCTCCGAGTGTCACGATCCATGATCGACCTCTGCGAGCCAATCCATGCGCGTGGCGTCGTGTCTGCTTGCCAGTCCCGCACGTTCCACGGAGGACACGATGAGCAACAACGTCCTGATCGGCGCCGCTCCCGTCGGCTGGCTCGCCCTTCCCGCTCACGCCCAGACCCGTGAACCCGGCGTCCCGCCTGGCGTTGGCGCGTGTGCAGCCACCGGTGCGGTCGGCGGTGCCATCGTCGGCGGTCCCGTTGGCGCGGTGGTGGGCGGAGCCGCAGGCGCAGTCTTCGGCGGCATTGCCGAGGCGACCCGTCCACGCTTCCGCGAGCATGTCGTCACGCGCCGCCACACCTCCCTCGACCATGACGGCGAGGTGCTGGTCGGCCGGCAACTGCCCGAGCGGGTGACCGACCATCAGGTAGCGCGCGACGATGGTGCGACGGAATACCGCTGCAGGGTGGTCAACGGCCATACGTCCTGGTCGAGCAGGAGACGCGCCGCATCGTCCGGATCATCGACTGATCAGGCTCGCAGCCTTGATCGGACAGGGGCGCCATCGGGCGTCCATTTTCGTCTGTCCCGGAATGCCCGCCACGCCTGCAAGGCCGGTTGCATGGGGCGTCTGCGGGCCTGACACTCGCTGGCGGGAGACAACGCCGAAAAGGACGCCGCCATGTGGGAGCCGAGCCTGATCTATCCGGACCCGTCGATCGAGATTCTCGATCCGAGGTTCCTGAAGTACCGCCTGTTCAACGCCGCCGTCGATAGGCTCGCGACCGGGCTCCGCTGGGGCGAAGGTCCGGTCTGGATCGGCGATCAGCGATGTCTGCTGGTCAGCGACATTCCCAACGACCGCATCCTGCGCTGGGACGAGGAGACGGGTGCCGTGACGACGTTCCGGTCGCCGAGCAACAAGGCGAATGGCAACACCCGCGATCGTCAGGGGCGGCTGGTGACCTGCGAACATGGAGGAAGGCGGGTCATCCGCACCGAATATGACGGCTCCATCACCGTCATTGCCAGCCACTACCAGGGCAAGCGGCTGAACTCGCCGAACGATGTTGTCGTGAAGTCGGATGGCTCCATCTGGTTCACCGATCCAGCCTTCGGCCTTCTCAGCCACTACGAGGGCACGGTCGCCGAGCCCGAGCTGCCTCAGAACGTCTATCGGGTCGATCCGGACAGCTTCGAGATCACCGCCGTCGCCGAGGGCGTCGCGGGACCGAACGGCCTCTGCTTCTCCCCCGATGAGACGACATTCTACCTGGTGGAGTCGCGCGCCACCCCGCACCGGCTCATCGCCGCCTACGACGTCTCTGCCGATGGCCGCTCCATCGCCAACCGCCGGGTCTTCGCCGATGCCGGCCCGGGCGGCACGCCCGACGGCATCCGATGCGACATCGACGGCAACCTCTGGTGCGGCTGGGGCATGGGGACACCCGAACTCGACGGGGTCATGGTCTTCGCCCCCGACGGCACGGCGATCGGCCGCATCCGCCTGCCGGAGCGCTGCGCCAATGTCTGCTTTGGCGGGCGGCACCGGAACCGGCTCTTCATGGCGACCGGCCGCGGCCTCTACGCGCTCTACGTCAACACCCAGGGCGTCGCGGGCGGCTGAGAAGCGAGACCGCCCCTCAACGCAGCACCGCCGCGTTTCCGGCGAAACGCGGCGGTGTCGTGATGCGTGACGAACCTGAGGCGCGCCTAGAGAACGCGCCGCGGATCGAAGGTGTCGCGCAGGCCATCACCGATGAAGTTGATGGCGAGCACGGTGATGAAGATCGCCGCTCCCGGGAACAGCGCCCAGTGCGGCGCATAGTCCAGGAAGTCCTTGGCATCGAACAGCAGCCGTCCCCAGGTGGGGATGTCCGGCGGGAAGCCGAGGCCGAGGAAGGACAGGGTCGACTCCGCGATGATGGCCGCTGCCACGTCGATGGTCGCGGCGACGATGACCGGTCCCATGGCGTTGGGCAGGATGTGGCGGACCACCTGGCGCGTCTTGGAGGCGCCGAGGGCCTGGGCGGCCTCGACGAACTCCTTCTCGCGCAGCGACAGGAACTGCGCGCGCACGAGCCGCGCCACCGGCATCCATCTCAGGCCGCCGATGACCACGACGATCAGGATGAACACGCCCATCTCCACGCCGAAGACCTCCTTCAGCGAGTCCCGGAACAGGTAGATGATCAGCAGCAGCAGGGGGAGCTGCGGCAGCGACAGGAAGAGGTCCGTCACCCACATCAGCGCCGTATCGACACTGCCGCGGGAAATGCCCGCGATGGCACCGATGATGACGCCGACGATGATGGCGACGAGCATGGCGGCAAGACCCACAGCGAGGGAGATGCGCCCGCCATAGATCATGCGCGCCAGCAGATCCTGCCCCAGATCGTCCGTCCCGAACGGATGGGCCCACGAGGGCCCCTGCAGCCGGGCGGTGAAATCGATGTCGTTGATCGACACCGGCCACAGCCATGGGCCGACGATCACGGCAGCGATGATGGTCAGCAGCGCCACGCTGCTGGCCACCGCCAGCTTGTGCCGGCGGAACTTGCGCCAGGCGTCGACCCACGGCGAGACATGCTCGGCGGTGACGACGGCTCCGATCTCGGCCACCGCCGGATCAGCGGAAGGCGATGCGGGGGTCGAGCCAGCCATAGAGGACATCTGCAATCAGGTTGAAGGTCACGACGAGACAGGCGAAGACGAAGGTCACCGCCATGATGACGGGGGTGTCGTTGGCGAGGATGGCGCTGATCAGCAGCGAGCCGATCCCCGGAATGCGGAAGATCTGCTCGGTGACGATGGCGCCGCCAAAGACGGTCGGCATCTGGAGCGCCACCAGCGTGACGACCGGGATCAGCGCGTTGCGCACCACGTGCTTGACGATGACGGTCTTCTCTCCGAGCCCCTTGGCGCGAGCCGTGGTGACGAAGTCGAGACGGATCACGTCGAGCACGGCGGATCGCACATAGCGCGTGTAGGACGCCGCCTGGAACAGCCCGAGCACCATGACGGGCATGATGGCCTGGCGGATCTGCTCCCAGTACCAGCGCCAGCCGGTGGCGGAGATGTCGGTGCGGTAGACGAAGGGCAGCCAGTCCAGCCAGATCGAGAAGACCAGGATGAACAGCAGGCCGGTGAAGAAGGTCGGTAGCGAGAAGCCGATGAAGGCGAAGGTGTTGGCGATCTGATCGAAGACCGAATAGGGCCGCGTCGCCGCATAGATCCCGACCGGCAGCGCGATCGCCAGGGCCAGAATCTGCGACGATCCGATGACGAAGATCGTCGCCGGAATCCGCTGCAGGATCAGCGTGTCGACATTGACGCGGCTGGCGAAGGAGAAGCCCCAGTCGCCCTGCACCATCGCTGTCAGCCAGCGGATGTAGCGGACATAGACCGGATCATCGATGCCGAACTTCTCCCGAAGTGCGAGACGCACCTCGGGAGGGATGTTCGGATTGGTGGCCATCTCCTCGAAGGGATCGCCGGGGGCCAGCGCCAGCACCGTGAACAGCACGACGCTGATGCCGAACAGGCTCGGAAGGGCGATCAGCAATCGCCGGACGAGATAAGTACCCATGGAATCTGTGCCTGGTTCCTCTTGAGCGGGACCTGACGCCTGATGGCGTCAGGGCCGGAACCACGCGTTCAGCATCCACAGATCAAGGTCCCAGCCGCTGGGCTGGACCACCAGATTGTTGCTGGAGGCCGCCATGCGGGTGCGGGCGAGGACGGGAACGATGATGTTCTCGCCGCAGAAGATGTCGTTCATCCGGATGAACAGCGCCGTCCGCCTGGCCGGGTCGAGGGAGTTCTGCGCCTCCTTGAAGGCGTCATCGGCCTCCTTGCTGGAAAAGCGGGAGATGTTGCGGCCCTGCCACTTGTTCTCCTTGTTGGCGATCTCCCACGAGACCAGCTGGAGCATGAACCGCTCGGGGTCCGGCTGCAGCATGGTGGTCGTGTACATCTGGATGTCGCAGTAGAACTTGGAGTAGGTGTCCGGGTTGGCGACGTCCGAAGAGAAGAAGACCGAAGCCGTCACCGACTTCAGCTCGATGTCGATGCCGGCACGCTGGGCGGCCTGCTTGACGATCGCCTGGTTCTTCTGGCGCGGTGCGTTGATCGACGTCTGGTAGACGAACTTCAGCTTCTTGCCGTCCTTGGCGCGGATGCCGTCGGCGCCGCGCACCCAGCCGGCATCGTCGAGGATCTTGTTCGCCTTGTCGATGTTGAACTCGTACTTCATGTTCGGCGACACGTAGCGCGGCGGGGCATTGACGAAATTGCCCGTCGCCCTGCCGCCGCGGCCGTAGATGAACTTCTGCACCGACTCGCGGTCGATCAGCAGGTTGATCGCCGCGCGGACGGCCGGATCAGTCAGCGTCGGATGCTTGGTCTTCACGCTCGAACGCTCGCCGTCGACCTCGGTCCACGGATCGGTCGTGTTGAGCATGATGAACTCGATGTTGCCGCTCGAGACCGGGATGGCCTTGCCGCGACCGCCGCGCTCCATGCGCAGGAGAATCTCGTCCTCCACCTGCATGTTCCAGGCATAGTCGTACTCGCCGGTCTGGATGACCGCACGCGCCGCCGACACTGCGTCGCCGCCACCCTTCACCTCGACAGTGTCGAAGAAGGGCTGGTTGGCGATGTGGTACTCGGGATTGCGCTCGCCGCGCAGAATGTCACCCGGCTTGAAGTCGATGAACTTGTAGGCGCTGGTGCCGACCGGCTTCAGGTTCGCCGGCGCGTCGCGGGACGCAGCGCCCTTGAACGGCTCGAAGATGTGCTTCGGCAGGATCATGCCGGCGGCGCCGACGAAGGCGTCGGCCCAGAACGGGGTCGGCTTCTCGAAGGTGATCTTGATCGTGAGATCGTTGATCTTCTCGACCTTGATGTCCTTGTAGGTGCCGATGGTGGTGGCGGCGGTCGCCGGATCGGCGGCATAGGCGGCGGTGAAGACGCAGTCGTCAGCGGTGAAGGGCTTGCCGTCGTGCCATTTCACGCCGGGCTTGAGCTTCCACGTGACGGAGAGTCCGTCGGCCGACACGCTGCCGTTTGCGCGGCTCGGGATCTCGGCGGCGAGGAACGGAATGAGGTCGCCTTCGGTGTTCCAGCCGGCCAGCGGCTCGTAGAAGACGCGGGAGCCTTCCTGATCCTTGGTGCCGATGGCGAAATGCGGGTTGAGCAGGGTCGGGGCCTGCCAGAGGAGGATCTTCAGCGGGCCACCGCCGCCGGCCTTGGTCGGCTTGTAGGGGGTGGTCGTCTGGGCCTGGGCCACGCCGTGGAAGTCCAGGATGTGCCAAGCGGTCGGGGCCGCGACGCCGACAGCCAGCATGCGCTGGATGAAGTCTCGGCGGGAGAGCCTGCCCTTCTTCACTTCGGCAACAAGGCCGTGGATTTCTGTCTCTTTCATCGCAAACACTCCTCGCAAACGAGCTGGGCGAGCCACTCTGGTCGGGCCGGGTTCTTGGGTCCCGGCTCACGAAGCGGGGATCGGAGCGTTTTCGGATCAGGAAGTCAACGCGGATTTGCGTGATCTCCACGGTCTCGCCGCCTTCTGACCGTCATGCGGGCACGATGCCGGCGACGGTGCAGCCAAGTGCCGCAGGTTCAGGCAATTCGCAGACGTCTGTCCTACCCCTGCCGTTGGGGAAGAAAAATTCGCCCCCGATTCCCTGCCGACAGAAGCATTGTCTACTCGGCAGCCTGCCGCGGCTCGACGAGGAAGCCTCCCGACTGGCGCGCCCAGAGCCCGGCATAGAGCCCGCCGCGGGCGAGGAGCGCGTCGTGGGTTCCCTCCTCCACGATGCGGCCCTGATCGATCACCACCAGCCGGTCCATGATCTTCAGGGTCGACAGGCGGTGGGCGATGGCGATGACGGTCTTGCCGCTCATCAACTCGCCGAGGCTCTCCTGGATCGCCGCCTCCACCTCGCTGTCGAGGGCGGCCGTCGCCTCGTCGAGGATGAGGATCGGCGCGTCCTTGAGGATGACGCGCGCGATGGCGATGCGCTGGCGCTGGCCGCCGGAGAGCTTGACGCCGCGCTCGCCGACATGGGCGTCGTAACCCGTCCGGCCGTTGATGTCCCTGAGAGCCGGGATGAAGGCGTCGGCATGGGCCCGCGCCGCTGCGGTCTCCATCATCGTCTCGCTGGCCCCGGCCTTTCCGTACATGATGTTGTCGCGGATGGACCGGTGCAGCAGCGAAGTGTCCTGCGTCACCACCGAGATCGCTTGCCTGAGACTCTCCTGCGTGACGGTCTGCACGTCCTGCCCGTCGACCCGGATCGCGCCCTGCTCCACGTCGTGGAAGCGCAGCAGCAGGTTAACCAGGGTCGACTTGCCGGCGCCCGATCGGCCGACCAGGCCGACCTTCTCGCCCGGCTTCACGGTAAGCGACAGGTCGCGGATCACCGGCAGGTCGGCCCGGCCATAGCCGAAGGTGACATGGTCGAAGACGATCTCGCCTCCGGCGACGGCGAGCGGGCGGGCGCCCGGCTCGTCCTGCATGGCGAGCGGGCGGGCGATCGACCCCATGCTCTCCTGCACGACACCGACATTTTCGAAGATTCCCTGGATCTCCATGGCGACCCAGCCGGACATGGCGATGATCTGCACCGTCAGCGGCAGCACCATGGCCACGGTGCCGATCTCGATGCTGCCGGCCTGCCAGAGGAGGACGGCAAGCGTCCCGGCGGCCGCCAGAAGGGCCGCGTTCAGCAGGTTGAGCAACATGAAGAACAGCGTGTTGATCCGGTGCTGGGCGATGAAGGCGCCGTTGAGGTCCAGCATGCTGTCGCGGATGTAGCGGTCCTCGTCGGCGGTGCGGGCGAAGAGCTTGACGGTCAGAATGTTGGTGTAGCTGTCGACGACCTTGCCCGTGACCGCCGAACGCTTGGCGGAGGCCGCACGCGAGCGCTCCTTCATGCCCGGAATGCAGGTTGCCAGCAGGACGACGTAGAGACAGAACCAGGCGAGGATCGGCAGGGCCAGCCGCCAGTCCTGCATCATCATCAGGGCGATTGAGGCGACGCCGTAGAACAGGATGTGCAGGACGGAGCGCATCAGCGCGAGCGTCGTCTCGCGCACGGCGCCACCCGCCTGCATGACATGGTTGGCGATGCGCCCGGCGAAATCGTTCTGGAAGAAGCCGAGCGACTGGCGGATGACGTGGTGGTGGCTCTGCCAGCGCGTCAGGGTGTTGAGCGGCGCTGAGATGCCATGGTTGGAAATGGTCCGCTGCAGGAACAGCACGAAGGGCCGCGCCACAAGCACGACGAAGAGCATGGCCGCGAAGGTCGGCCACGCCGTGGCGAACAGCGCCTCGCGCGGCGTTTCGGTCATGACCGCGACCAGCCGCCCGATGAAATAGGGCACGGCCGTTTCCAGCACGGCCGCAACCATGCCGACCACGAAGAGCGCGGAGAAGAGCCATTTCGCCTGCGAAATGAAATACCAGTAGAACGCCAGAAGCCCAGGCGGCGGCCCGCCATCGGGAGGCGTGGCGACAGGGTCGATGCGGGTTTCGAGGTAACGCAGCATGGAAATGGGATGTCCGGACGAAAAGCGCGCCGGCCCCGACGGCGGTGGCGCCACGGGGACAACGCATGGAAACGGGAAAGGATGATCAGATGGCATTGTGACGCGGTCGCGGTCCGGCGTCGACCCCTCTGCGGCGGCGGCCTGCCGGCTGCTGACAGGCGGCGGATCACGGGGACCTGAAACGCAAGAACCCCGGCCTGGCAGCCGGGGTTCTGCTGGAGCTGCGAAGGATCAGGGGGACCGATCAGTCGCAGATGCGCACGGTCTGGCGACGCAGGCCGTAGGGGGTGTCGACCCAGCGGCGGGTCAGGTAGCAGTCAGAGGCATAGCCGTAGCCAGCGTGGGCGCGGGAAGAGGCGATCGCGCCGCCGACGATCAGGCCGGTGGCGAGGGCGCCGACGCCCCAGCCGATGTGGCGGCGATGCCACGGGCCGGCTTCGGCCTGGGAAGAGATGCCGACCGACAGGGTGGCGACGGCGAGGGCGGCGATGGCGAGGGTCTTGATGCGGTTCATGGCGAGGTTCCTTGGGGTCAGGTGGGGCTCGTTTGCCCCGGTCCTCCATGGGTTGCGACGCCAGTGAAAAAGGTTCGGGCCCGACGCGATTATTTTTCGCGCGGGCCCGAGGCCATCTTGGAAGAAAGGAGAGCGTCAGGCGGCGGAAACGAGCTGCCCGTAGTCGGCGACCTGGGCGAGGTGGTGGTCGGCATCGCCGAACAGCGTGTCGAGCATGGTCAGTCGCTTGAAATAGTGGCCGGCCTTGTACTCCATCGTCATGCCGATGCCGCCATGCAGCTGGATGCCCTGCTGACCGATGAACTTCGCCGAGCGGCCGATCTGCACCTTGGCGGCGGAGGCGAGAGCCCGCCGCTCCGTCGCATCCTCGGTGGCGGCGGTCATCGCGGCGAACATCGCCATGGACCGCGCCTGTTCGAGCGCCACGAACATCTCGGCGGCACGGTGCTGCAGCGCCTGGAACGCGCCGATGTTGATGCCGAACTGCTTGCGCTGCTTGAGGTAGTCGACGGTGAGGTCGGTCAACTCGCTCATTGCGCCGACGGCCTCGGCGCAGATGGCGGCGATGGCCTCGTCGGCGACGGCCTCGAGGACGGCGAGGCCGCCCTCGGGATCGCCGAGCACGCCGGCCGGCTCGACACGAACGCCCGACAGCGTGATCTCGGCAGCATGTGTGCCGTCCTGTGTTGGCGAGGAGCGGCGGCCGACGCCAGACGCATCTCCCGCCACCATGAAGAGGCCGATGCCGCCGGGGTCGCGGCGAGAGCCGGCGGTGCGGGCCGAGACGATCAGCCGGTCGGCCGTGCCGCCGTTCACCACCACCGCCTTGTCGCCGTCGAGAATGTAGGAGGCGCCATCCTTCTTCGCGGAGGTCGTGACGTCGAAGAGGTCGTAGCGCGAGTGACGCTCCGTGGTGGCGAGCGCGAAGGTGCGCGATCCGTCGGCGATGGCCGCGATGTGCTCGGCCTTCTGCTCGGCCGATCCGGCGCGCTTCAGGACACCGCCGCCGAGGATGACGGTGGCCAGATAGGGCTCGAGGACGAGGTATTTTCCGAAGCTCTCGGCCAGCAGCATGGTCTCGACGGGTCCGCCGCCGAAGCCGCCATCCTCTTCTGAAAACGGCAGGCCGAGGATGCCGAGTTCGGCGAACCTGGCCCAGACGTCGGGGCTCCAGCCACCCGGCAGGGCGGCGATCTTCTGGCGCGCTTCGAAGTCATAGGTGTCGGACAGGAAGCCCTCCACCGAGTCCTTGAGGAGCTGCTGTTCTTCGGTCAGGTCGAAATCCATGGCAAAGCCTGCTGATCGCTTTTGGGGAGGGTGCGGGGTTGCGTGGCCCTGAGGGAGTGCGTCCTTCGAGGCTCGCTTCGCTCGCACCTCAGGATGAGGAGGGTTGTATCCGGCATCGGCGATTGGCCGACGCCCGCTTCGCTTGCCCCCCTCGATGCATGTCTCCGCTCGTCCTCATCCTGAGGTGCGAGCGAAGCGAGCCTTGAAGGACGCACTCCACTGGTGCAGGGCGGGGCGTCATAGCCCCAGCACCGCCTTTGCGATGATGTTCTTCTGGATCTCGTTGGAGCCGCCGTAGATCGAGACCTTGCGCACGTTGAAATAGGTCGGCGCGACGGTCTGCGCCCATTCGGGACCGATCGGCGGTTCGTTGGAGCCGGGCTCTTCCGGCGTGAACGGCGCCGAGTGCGGGCCGATCACCTCCATCAGCAGTTCGGTCGTCGCCTGCTGCAGTTCCGAGCCCTTGATCTTGAGGACGGA
>CAZEZD010000073.1:0-10223 GCA_964516115.1 uncultured Hyphomicrobiales bacterium | reverse complement strand
TCATCATCATCGCCATGGCCGGCCCGATGTGGAACCCGCCGGCCGCCACCTCCGGATCGCGTGGCCCGGTCCTGCTGATGCTGGATGACGGCTGGCCCTCGGCCGCCTCCTTCGAGCAGAGGCTGCGGGTGGCTGCCGACATCGTCGCCTCGGCCGAGAGCGCCGGTCGCGCCGTCGCGCTGGTGCCGATGGCGCGGCCGGTCATCGATATTCCGCTGGAGACCCCGTCCTCAGTCCGCGAGCGGCTGCGTTCGCTCGAGCCGATGCCGCATACGCCGGATCGCGCCGCGATCATGCCGGCGATCCAGAAGTTCTTGACGGCCCAGCCCGAGGCCGAGATCGTCTGGCTCACCGACGGCGTCGACACCGGCCGTAGCAAGGCCTTCGTCGACCTCGTGGCGCCGCTCGTCACCGGCCGCGCCATGACCATCTTCAACGGCGGCACCGCCTCGCCGCTCGCCCTCACGGGAGCTGCGAACAGCGCCGGCGGCTTCTCCGCCAAGGTGCTGCGCGCCGATGCCGGGCGCGCCATGGCCGGCCGCGTCAGGGCGCTCGACAGCCGCGGCCTGCCGCTCGGCGAGGTGGCCTTCGCTTTCGAGGACGGCAGGAACGAGGCCGATGTTCGCTTCGAGCTGCCGGTCGAGATCCGCAACGAGATCACCCGGATGGACATCCTGTCGGAGCGTTCGGCCGGCGCGGTCCAGTTGATCGACGCCCGCTGGGCGCGGCGCACCATCGGCGTTGTCTCCGGCGCCACCGCCGACACGGCCCAGCCGCTGCTCTCGCCGACCTACTATCTCGGCCGCGCTCTCGAACCCTTCGCCGACATCCGCACGGTGGAGGGCGCTTCGCCCTCCGAAGCCATCGTGCGCTTCATCGAGGGCCGCGTGCCGATGATCGTGCTGACCGACGTCGGCACCGTCACGCCGGTCGCGCGCGACGCGCTGAACCGCTTCATCGACAATGGTGGCATCCTGCTGCGCTTCGCCGGCACCCGCCTCGCAGGCGCGCAGAACGACGACCTCGTCCCGGTCCGGCTGCGCCGGGGCGGCCGCCAGCTCGGCGGCGCCCTGTCCTGGGAGACGCCGCAGGCGCTCGCGCCCTTCGGCCGGGAGAGCCCTTTCGCCGACATTCCCGTGCCGGCCGACGTGCGCGTCAGGCGTCAGGTCCTCGCCGAACCGGACGGGCTGCTCGCCGACAAGACCTGGGCGCAGCTCGCCGACGGCACGCCGCTGGTCACCGCCGAGAAACGCGGCCAGGGCCTGCTGATCCTGTTCCACATCACCGCCGACACCGCCTGGTCGGACCTGCCGATCTCCGGCGCCTTCGTCGACATGCTGAAGCGCATCGCCGGGCTGTCGGCAGCCGGCCGGCCGGCGGCCGAGGGCCTCGCCGCGGTGCCCGGACAGCCACGTGCGACCGAGCGCGTCGCGCCGACGCGCGTGCTCGACGGCTTCGGCGCCTTCGTCCGGCCGCCGGCGACCGCCAAGCCCATCGCCGCCGACTGGCGCGAGCCCGCGACCTTCGATTTCCCGCCCGGTTTCTATGGGCCGCAGGAAGGCACCATCGCGGTGAACGTGCTGGGACCCGAGGAGCGCCTGAAGCCGGCCGAATTCGGTCCTCTCAACGCCACGATCGAACGCTACCGTCTGGGTGAACCCGTCGACCTGAGGTCCCCCCTGGTGGCTGCCGCGCTCATCCTGCTCCTCGTCGACGGCCTCATCGTCTTCCTGATCGCCGGGGGCCTCGCCCGCCTGCCCTTCCGGCGACGCGGCGCCGCGGCCGCCCTGCTGCTCGCAGCGATGGCCGGGCTGGCGCTCACTCCCGGAACGGCCGACGCGCAGACGCGGCGCAGCCAGGACCGGCCGGTCATCTCCACCGGCAATGCCGCCGACGACGCGGCCATCCGCGCCACCCAGTCGACGCGCCTCGCCTATGTCGTCACCGGAGCGCGCGACGTCGACGACGTCAGCCGCGCCGGGCTCGAGGGCCTGACCCGCTTCCTCTCGGCCCGCACGGCGCTGGAGCCGGCGCAGCCGCAGGGCGTCGATATCGCCCGCGACGAGCTCGCCTTCTTCCCCCTGCTCTACTGGCCGGTGGTGGCCGGCGCCGAGGAGCCCTCGCCGCAAGCGCTGCTCAAGCTCGACGCCTACATGAAGCAGGGCGGCATGGTGATCTTCGACACCCGCGACGCGCTCACCGCCCGCCCCGGCCAGCAGAGCCCGGCGCAGGCGACGCTGCGCCGCATCCTCGCAGGCCTCGACATCCCCGAACTCGAGGCCGTGCCGCGCGACCACGTGCTGGCCCGCGCCTTCTTCATCCTGCGCGAATTCCCCGGACGCTACGCCGAGGGCGTCACCTGGGTCGAGGCCATCCCGCCGGCCACCGAGGAGGAGGCCGCCAGGCCCGCCCGCGCCTCGGATTCGGTCTCGCCGATTATCATCACGTCGAACGATCTCGCCGCCGCCTGGGCCATCGACCGGCAGGGCAATCCGACGCTGCCGGTCCAGGGCGAGGCGCGCCAGCGCGAGCTGTCGTTCCGCTTCGGCGTCAACCTCGTCATGTATGCCCTCACCGGCAACTACAAGACGGACCAGGTCCACGTTCCGGCCCTGCTCGAACGGCTGGGGAACTGAGCGATGACCCTCGGCGTCGTCTGGTCTCCGATCCTGCCGCTCTGGGCGCTGGCGCTCGCGGCGCTCGCCGCCGCGCTCGTCGCCGGCCTGCTGCTCCTGTCACGGACGCGCGGCTCCTGGTGGCGCATCGCCGCCATGACGCTGGCGCTTCTGGCCCTCGCCAATCCGGTCTTCACGCAGGAGGACCGCGACCCGCTGCAATCGGTCGTCGCCGTCGTCATCGACCGCTCCGCCAGCCAGAGCCTCGCCGACCGCGCCCGCATCACCGACGAGGCGAAGGCCGCCATCGAGCGCAGCTTCGCCCGCTCGCCCGGCTTCGAGGTGCGCTGGATCGACGCCGGGGCATCCGACGGCCAGACCGATGGCACGCACCTGTTCGAGGCGCTGCGCTCCGCGCTCTCGGACGTGCCAGCCGAGCGCGTCGGCGGCGCCATCCTCGTCACCGACGGCCAGGTTCACGACGTCCCGGCGCAGGCCGCCGCCATCGGTTTCACCGCGCCGGTGCATGCCCTCATCACGGGCCGCTCCACCGACCGCGACCGGCGCGTCGTGCTGACCCAGACGCCGCGCTTCGGCATCGTCCAGCAGAGCCAGACGGTTGGCTTCCGCGTCGAGGACAACGGCACCGGCGGCGCCGTGGCACAGGCCGTGGTGACCATCCGCCGCGACGGCGAGGTGATCGAACGGCGCAGGGTGACCACCGGCGCCGCCACCGCCGTCCCGGTCCAGATCACCCATGCCGGCGCCAACATCGTCGAGATCGAGGTGGATGGCCTCGAGGGCGAGCTGACGCCCATCAACAACCGCGCCGTCGTCGTCATCGACGGCATCCGCGAGAAGCTGCGCGTGTTGCTGGTCTCCGGCGAGCCGCATGCCGGCGAGCGCACCTGGCGCAACCTCCTGAAGTCCGACGCCGGCGTCGACCTCGTCCACTTCACCATCCTGCGCCCGCCCGAGAAGCAGGACGGCACGCCGATCAACGAACTGTCGCTGATTGCTTTCCCGACCCGCGAGCTGTTCCAGATCAAGATCCGCGAATTCGACCTCATCATCTTCGACCGCTACGCCCAGCAGGGCGTGCTGCCGCTGATCTATTTCGACAACATCGCCCGCTATGTGCGCAACGGCGGCGCCCTGCTGATTGCGGCCGGCCCCGAACATGCGAGTTCCGCCTCGATCAACGACACGCCGCTGGAGAGCATCCTGCCGGCCGCCCCGACAGGCGACGTCATGGAGCGGCCCTTCCATGCCCGCGTCTCGGACCAGGGCCGCCGGCATCCGGTGACGCGCGCCCTGCCCGGCATGGCCGCCGAGGGCAATCCGCAGTGGAGCCGCTGGTTCCGCCTGATCGAGAGCCGCCAGCCGGCGCAAGGGGCGACGACCGTCATGGACGGCCCGGACCGGCGCCCCGTGCTGCTGCTGTCGCGGCAGGGAGAGGGCCGCGTCGCCCTGCTCCTGTCGGATCATATCTGGCTGTGGGCGCGCGGCTTCGAGGGCGGCGGACCGCATCTGGAGCTGCTGCGCCGCCTGTCGCACTGGCTGATGAAGGAGCCGGAGCTGGAGGAGGAGAGCCTGCGCCTCGCCGTCCGAGGCCGCCAGCTTGCCGTCGAACTCCAGACCATGGCCGAGCGCCCCGAGACGGTGACGCTGACGCGGCCGTCCGGCGACACGCTGACGGTGACCATGCAGGACGCCGAGCCCGGTCTGTGGCGCGGGCAGGTCGACATCACCGAGCTCGGCCTCTGGCGCGCCCAGGCCGGCCGCCTGACCCGTCTCATCAATGTCGGCCCGCCCAATCCGCGTGAGTTCACCGACGTGACCTCGACGCTGCGCCTGCTGGAGCCGCTGGTGCGCGCCACCGGCGGCGGCCTGTGGCGCATCTCCGAGCAGGGAACGCTCAGCATCCCGCGCATCGTGCCGACACGCTCGGCCAGTTCGCTCCGCGGCGAGGACTGGATGGGCATCCGCCAGCGCGACGCCTCGGTCGTGCGCGGCATCGGCATCCTGCCGGCCTTCGCCGGCATTCTCGGCCTGGTGCTGCTGCTCGGCGCGCTGACGATGGTCTGGGTCCGCGAGGGGCGATAAGCCCCCCCGCGATGCCCGGCGACAATGCCCGCGCTCACATCACGCGACTGGCCGCGAAACCTGTCAGTTGCGCCGGCGGCGGGGCCGACCGAACACGCGCCGTCCGACGGCGCGCTCGCCGCGCTCCGCGCTACGGCGTGACCGACGCGATCCGAGGCCGATGCTGCGGCCGGCACGCGTCACACCCCGGTTGGCGCTGCGGCCAGCGCGGGTCACCGCCCGGCCGGTCCGGCGAGCGCCCTGCGTGAGCCAGGACGCTTCGGCGGGTGCAGCCAGCGTCGCGGCCGGCAG
The DNA here is from genome assembly GCA_964516115.1 of uncultured Hyphomicrobiales bacterium. GTDB lineage: Bacteria > Pseudomonadota > Alphaproteobacteria > Rhizobiales > Phreatobacteraceae > Phreatobacter. The sequence continues at coordinate 5,211 of CAZEZD010000073.1, read as the reverse complement.
CGCGAAAAGAGCCATCAGGAAACTGCGTCGCATCATCATCATCCGTCGATCCTCCCATGAAGCACGGGCCGTGAGCGATATATTCGGCCACGAGCCTTGCAGAGCGGACCCTGGGCCGAGCTTGGCGACAAGGCAAGTGCAGGCCTGCCCCTTGGACCGCAGAGGCCGGCGCGCAGCGCTGACTACGCTCGTCGTCAGAAGCAGGCGATGAACTCGCGGTAGACCCAGCCGAGAGGCTCGCCGGTCTCGCGGTCCACCACATAGGACCACGGGCGGCCGCGCTCGTCCTCGCTCGACCTGACACGGGTGACGAGCGTGCCGTTGCGCACCCGGCCGACGATGACGCCATTGGGGCTGTCCCGCAGGTTGAGCGGCGTGCCCGTCGGGTCCATGACACGGCAGCGCGTCGACTGGGCATCCGCGCCCGACGCCACCAGGGCCAGACCGAGTGCAAGGCCGATCCCGAAAATCCTGACCATCATCGCCTCCCGTCGCACGTTGTGAGGCGGAAACCTTAGGGTCCTTCAGGCAAGGGCGTGTGTCGCCCTCGCCCGACCCGTGTTTCAGGCGACGTCCGGCGCGCCGCGCACCAGCCCCGAAACGCCGTCGAAGGCGCCCTCCACCAGTTCCGCCACCAGAAGCCGACCGGGGTCGACCGGGCCCGGCAGGACGAGCCGGCCGGGGGGCACGACCTTGAAGCCGAAGCGTTCGTAGTAAGGGGCATCGCCCACCAGCACGATCAGGCGATGGCCGCGCGCGCGCGCCGCTTCCATCGACCGGCGCATGAGGGCCCCGCCGATGCCCTTGCTCTGGAAGGCCGGGTCGATGGTGATGGGACCGAGCAGCACCGCGGGCGTGCCGGGACCGATATCGACGGGCGAGAGCCGGATGGAGCCGACCAGCAGCGTGCCGACGCGGGCGGTGAAGCAGAGCGCGGCATAGGGCGCGACCCCTTCTCGCAAGCGGAAGGCGGTGCGCGAGAAGCGGCCGGGACCGAAGGCGCGTTCGTGCAAGCGCTCGATCGCCGCATGGTCAGTGGGGTTCTCGGGATGCAGGTCGAGCGTCAGGTCAGGCATGGCACACGGGGTCCATCGGCAGAAGGCGTACGAAATCAGGGGCTCAGGCCATCAGGCCGGCCGTCATCGTCGCTCGATCCGAAGAGGTGCGCTGCCCAACATGATAGCGCGCATAGCATGCCGGACCGCAGGCGTCATCCCGCGCCCCGCGCATCCTCACCTTGCCCGGTTGCCACGGTTCGGGCGGCGCCGAACCATTCCATCCCTAGCGCCACCATGATCCACTCGACGGGCTCGCGAGCATTGGCGCACACGGCATGACACGAACAGGCTTCTTCGGATGGACGGTGGTGTGGGCGGCCTCTGCCCTCGCCGTCTGCGGCTGGGGCCTCGGCTTCTACGGCCCGCCGATCTACCTCCACGTCATCCACCAGACCCGCGGCTGGCCGCTGGCCCTGGTCTCGGCGGCGGTGACCACCCACTATCTCGTCGGCGCGCTGACGGTCGCCAACCTGCCGGCCATCTATGCGCGCTGGGGCATTGCCCGCGCCACCAAGGCCGGCGCCCTCGCCCTGAGCCTCGGCGTCCTCGGCTGGAGCCTTGCCGCCGCCCCCTGGCAATTGTTCCTCGCAGCCGCCGTCAGCGGCATGGGCTGGGTGACGCTGGGAGCCGCCGCCGTCAACGCCATCGTGGCGCCGTGGTTCGTCCGCGGCCGGCCCGCGGCGCTCGCCTGGGCCTATAACGGGGCCAGCGTCGGCGGCATCCTGATGTCGCCGCTTTGGGTCTTCGCCATTGGCCTCGCCGGCTTTCCGGCCGCCGCGGCGGCCATCGGCATGGCGGTGGTGGTCGTCATGTGGCTGCTCGCCGACCGCGTCTTCGCCCATTCGCCCGCCTCGCTCGGCCAGCAGCCCGACGGCGACGCGCCAGATCCCCCCGATGCGACGACCGATCCTCAGGGCTCTCCGTCCCTCCCCGCAGGAGCCCTGTGGCGCAACCGCAGCTTCGTCACCCTCGTCGCGGCCACCGCCCTCGGCCTGTTTGCGCAGGCGGGACTGCTGGCCCATCTGTTCTCCCTCATCGTTCCGGCTCTGGGAGAGGCCTGGGCGGGCATCGCCATGGCTGCGGCGACGCTGGCCGCCGTCGCCGGCCGGACGCTGCTCGCCTGGCTCATGCCGGACCGTGCCGACCGCAGGCTGATCGCGGCGGCCAGCTACGCGATCCAGATCCTCGGTTGCCTGGCGCTGGCCCTGTCGCGCGGCGAGGATCTGCCGCTCATCTGGGCCGGCGTCGTCCTCTTCGGCCTCGGCATCGGCAACCTCGTGTATCTGCCGCCGCTGATCGCCCAGATCGAGTTCGCCCGGGCCGACGTGGGGCGTGTGGTGGCGCTGACCGTGGCGGTGGGACAGGGGCTCTATGCCTTCGCGCCGGCGCTGTTCGGCCTCGTGCGTGAACTCGCGCCCCGCGCTGGCGCGTCAGGCGATGCGCGCTTGGTGCATGCCATGGCGGCCGCGTTCTTCCTCGCCGCCATCGTCACGCTGGTGGCCGGCCGGCGCTGATCCCTACCAGTGCGCGCTGCGCGGGCGTTCCTCGAACAGTTCGGCAAGGCGCTCCCGCGTGCCGCGGGTGGTTCCTTCGGGCAGTTCGCTGCGCGCAAAGAACCGCGCCTCGAGGATCTCGCGGGTCGGCACGAAGGGCGTCGGCTGGGTCCAGGCCTCGACGCGGAAGAGCGCCACGTGGTCGCGCCGCGACGTCCGGGCGTTCAGGTACATGCCCTCGAAGCGCGGCGGGGCCGTCATCGCGACATGCGCCTCCTGCCTGAGCTCGTCGGCGAGGGCCTCCTCCAGCGTCTGCCCGACCTCGACGCCACCGCCGGGAAAGTGCCAGCCGGGCGTATAGCTGTGGCGGACCAACAGGATCCGACCGTCGGCATCGACGACACAGGCCCTGACGCCGAGCGTCATGCCGCGCGACACGCGCCAGTAGAGATGGAGCAGCGGCGAGAGCCAGGACCGGCGGGCCGAACCGAGGAAGATCATGGCTCTCGCCTTTCATCAGCTTCACGAATGGCACATTGCGGATTCATGAACGATGTCGATCAAAAATGCATGGCTGCCCCGGCGAAGCAAGTGCTTCCGCCGGACCCGTTGCAAGCCTAAATGAGCGTCATGCTGCGCTGCAATATTGAGCAGCGCGCCCAATCAAGGAGCGCCCCGATGCTCATCGCCCTGTTCACGTCCTTCCTGAAGCGCCGCCCGGCCTTCCGCTGGCAGCCCGCCATCGAAATCCGCGACGGCGCCACAGCCGCCGCCCTCGGCATCTATACGCGCGGCTGAGTTTTCCGCGCGACAGAGTTGCACGCGCGACAGTGTCCCCTCCACTCCGTCCGCGCGCCGAAACGGACGCTCCGCCGACCCCCTCCCGGGTCGCGGGCGTCCGTTTTTCGTTCCGCGCGACATCCGACCCGCTGGACAGCCGCCGCGCACCTCGCGCATAGCGTGACGCCATGGTCCGCATCGCCCATTTCTCCGATCCGCATCTCGGTCCGCTGCCGAACCCGCACTGGCGCGACCTGCTCGGCAAGCGCCTGACCGGATACCTCAACTGGCGCCGCGGCCGGGCCGAACACCATCGCATGGACGTCCTCGACCGGCTGCTGGACGACATCGCCCGCGCCGAGGTCGACCATGTCGCGGTGACCGGCGACCTCATCAACATCGGCCTCGCCGACGAGTACAAGGCGGCGCGCAGCTTCCTCTGGCGCGTCGGTCCGCCCGACCGCGTCAGCTTCGTGCCCGGCAACCACGATGCCTATGCGCGCGAGACCGTGCCGGGCATCGTCCACCACTGGCGCCCCTGGTTCCTCGGCGACGGAGTGGCGGAAAACGATGGCGGCTATGCCTTCCCCTTCACGCGCGTGCGCGGGCGGGCGGCCCTGATCGGCCTCAACAGCGGCGTGCCGACCGCCCCCTTCCTCGCCACCGGTTTCCTCGGCAGCCGGCAGATCGCGGCCCTGGCCGATGAACTGGAGGCGTTCGGCCGGCAGGGCCTTGCCCGCCTCGTGCTGATCCATCACCCGCCCTTCGACATCGGCTTCCAGAAGCGGCTGGGCGACCATCAGGAACTCGCGGCCATGCTGGCGAAGGTCGGCGCCGAAGCGGTGCTGCACGGCCATACCCACAAGGGCACGCTGCGCGAGATCCGCGGGCCGAACGGCCCCATTCCGGTCATCGGCGTGCCCTCGGCGTCCGCCGCGCCGGGCGGGCGTCACGAGCCCGCGGCCTGGAACCTCGTCACCGTCGACGGCGAGCCGGGAGCCTGGCGTGTCGCGGTGGAGCGGCGGCCGGTCACCTGACGCCGCCCAACGAATAGGGCGCGGCTTTCACCGCGCCCTGGTCGGTTGCGCCCTGTCCCGACGCTTCAGACGCCGAGATAGGCGCCACGTCGAGAAAGACCGATGCGGTCCATTTCAGCCTGCTCGCGCACCGCATCGGCGGCCCGGTCGCGGGCGCTCTCGCGCTCGTCGAGAATTTCGACCTTCTTAAGTTCCTCGAAGGCCTCGGCCAATGCCGCCTTGGCATCGTCGAGCTGGCCCTTCAGTTCACCGGCCGAGCCCATGAGGTTGTCGCGCCGCTGGCGCGCCGCCTTGGCATAGGTCGGATAGGCATAATGCGCCGGGTCATGGACGTTCGCCCGGGTCTGCTCGGCCACGATCTCGCGGTCTAGCTCGTTCGCCATGCGCTCGAACTCGGCGATCATCATTTCGATCTGCGCCACCTGACGGCGCTTCTCGTCGACCTGAAAGCGCTTCAGGCGGATCAACGTCTCTCGCGACTTCATCGACTCGTACTCCCAGAAGTCCCCTCGATCCGCGCGGCACACACACGCCCCGCGGTCGTCCTCAACCCCCGAAACACGGGAGCCTTACCCCTAATGAAAGCTGAACCTAGCCCCACGAGGTTGAGATTCCGTTTCCGGAAAGCGTGATTCGTGGTAAACGGCTGTTCATAAGTCTCGCCATTCATTGGGGAATTCAGCGGCCGCTCAACCGCCGCCGCCCTCCAGGATTGCGGCGAGCTGCCGGTAGCCCTCTCCGATATGCGCGACCTCGTCCTTGCGCTGGCCGAGAAACGCCTCGAGCGCCGGCTGCAGGCGGATCGCCTCGTCCACCTCCGCCGACGAGCCCTGGCGATAGGCC
>CAZEZD010000072.1:0-10229 GCA_964516115.1 uncultured Hyphomicrobiales bacterium | reverse complement strand
AGAGGCTGAGCGGCTCGACCGGCATGCCGGCGAGGCCGCCGAGCCAGCCGGCCGGCAGGGCGTAGATGACGATCGGAAACATGGCCTGGGCGGCGAGAGTCGTGAGCGCCAGGTAGAGGCCCTTCACGCGCGCCGCCGGCAGGGCGAAGAGGATCGACACGAGGCCGGTGCACAGGGCCGCGATGGGAATGACCAGGAAGACCGGCACGCCGTAGCCGGAGAGCTTGGCGGCGGCGAAGGCGCCGACACCGACGAAGGCCGACTGGGCGATGTTGATCTGCCCGGCCATGCCGACGGTCACATAGAGCCCATAGACGGCCATCAGCGTGATGAACATCTCGCTGGCGATGCCGGTGAGATAGGCGCCGGCGAAGAAGGGCGCGACGAGAAGGCCGACGACCAGCGCCGCCATCCAGAACTGCGACCGCCGCGTCTTCAGGACGTGGGTCTCGGCAGCGTAGCTTTCGAAGTGAATGCCCGTGGGAAGCATCGTTCAGAGCCTTTCGATGCGCTTCCAGCCGAACAGCCCCTGGGGCCGCACGAGCAGGACGGTGATCATCACCACGTAGGGAAGGAGACCGGAGGCGGCGCCGTTGGTCAGCGGGTCGAGATAGGCCATGGCCAGGGCCTCGCCGACACCAATGAGGATGCCGGCGAGCGGCGCACCGCGAATGGACTCGAGCCCGCCGAGAAGGGCCACCGGCAGCGCCTTGAAGCCGATGTGCGCAACCTCCAGCGACACGACGCGGCCCGAAAGCAGCACGATGGCCGCGGCGGTGGCGACGACCGTGCCGAGGATCCAGGCGGTGGCGATGGCAGAACGCACGGAAACCCCGAGCGACATGGCGGTGCGGTGGTCTTCGGCGACGGCCGCGAGGCGCAGTCCCTGCCGGGTGCGGGTGAAGAAGGCATGGAGGCCGATCGCCAGCAGGACCGAGAACAGTCCGCCGAGCGCCAGCGGGGTCGAGACGAGGAAGGGGCCGACGTGGAAAGCACCCTCCGGCAGGATGGCCGGGAAGGCGCGGGTATCGGCGGTCCAGATGAGCTGGGCCGTGCCACGCAACATGATGAGCAGGGCGACACTCGCCATGAAGATGGCAAAGGCCGGCTGGCTGATCAGCGGGCGGAAGACGAAGCGCTCGAGGATGAGGCCAAAGCCGATGCAGGCGGCGAGGGTCATGGCGAGGCTGATGACGAGCGGCACCTCCCAGCCGATGGCCTTCATGCCCGCTGTGAAGGACCAGAGCAGCAGCGCGCCGATGACCAGCACCTCGCCCTGCGCCAGGTTCACGATGCGCGAGGCGCGGTAGATGACGACGAAGGAGATCGCTACCAGACCGTAGACGAGCCCGACGAGGGCGCCCTCGATGAGGATCTGCAGCAGCCTGATCATGCCGGCTCTCCCATGCGGTTGATGGCGACCGGCGCGTTCAGCTTGCTGGTGGATCCATCCTGATAGCGGACCTCGATCTCGGTCCTGATCTCGTCGCGGCCCTCGTAGAGAGCCTCGATGATCGCGCTGTAGCGGTCATGGATCTGGCCACGGCGCAGCTTGCGCGACCGGGTCAGCTCGGACTCGTCGGCATCGAGTTCCTTCGGCAGGTTGGCGAAGGCGGTGATGCGCGCTCCGGCGTCGAGCAGGCGGTTGACCCGGCCGATGGCCTCGGAGACCTCGCGGCGCACCTCGGCGAGCTGGCTGAGCTCGGGGAAAGTGCCGTAGGCGAGGCCCTTCAGCTCGGCGAATCGGCCGGCGATCTCGGAATCGACGTTGATGAGGGCGACCACCCGCTCATGCGTCTCGTCGCCGATGACGATGGCGTCGCGGATGAGGGAGGCGGCCCTGAGGTGGTTCTCAATGAATTGCGGCGGATAGGACTGGCCACCCCTGAGCCGCCGCAGGTCCTTCAGCCGGTCGAGGAAGACGAGTTCGCCGGTCTCGTCGATGCGAACCGCGTCGCCCGTCTCGAAACCGTCGGCGCCCGATCCCATCTCCCGCGTCGCGTCGGGATCGTTCAGATAGCCGAGGAAGGCGAGCACCTTCAGGCGCAGCTGGCCGCGCTCGTCCACCCAGGCCTCGATGGGCTGGGCGATGGAGGGGTCGGAGGGCATCAGGCTGCCGAGCGAATGGGCATTGCGGCTGCCGGGGCGGTGGGTGGAGATCAGCCCGAGCTCCGTCGAACCGTAGAGGTTGCCGAGGGGCACGCCGAAGGCGCGGAAGCGCTCGAAGAGCTCCGCCGAGAGCCCGGCGCCGCCGGACAGGACGGCGCGAGCCTGCGTCAGGCCGAGAAGGTCGCGCACGCCCTTGAGGACCAGCACGTCGGCGAGGTGCCACCTGATCGTGCCGAGGACCCCATCGGCCTCGCCGCGGACCTTCTTCAGTCCCTGCTCCAGCCCCCAGCGATAGAGCGCCTGGCGCCAGCGGCCGGCGGCCATCATGCGGGCCTCGATGCCGGAGGCCTGCATCTCCCACTGGCGCGGGGTGAACATCAGGAATTCCGGACCGATCTCGCGCAGGTCGTGCTGGATCGTGTCGGGCTTCTCGGCGAAGTGCAGCACCATCGGGGCGAGCAGCGGCAGGGCGATACCGAAGAACTGCTCGGCGGCCCAGGCCGGCGAGATGTAGGAGAGGTAGTTGCCGCCGGGCCGGACATTGAGCGAGCCCATCAGGCGGTGCGCGTTGTCGAGGATGAAGGCGTGCGAGAGCACCGCCGCCTTGGGCCGCGAGGTCGTTCCCGACGTGTAGCAATAGGCAGCCGGCTCCTCCGCCCTCCCCTCGGCGATCCGTGCATCGACCCAGGCGGGAGATTCGAACTCCTGGCCGCCTTCGATCAGCCGGGCAAAGGAGATGAGGCGCGGATCGTCATAGGACCAGAGACCCCGCTCCTCGACGAAGACCGCGCGGCGGATACGCGGCACGCGCGGCAGACAGGCGAGAATCTTGTCGATCTGCTCCTGGTCGTGGCCGAGCGCCATGACCGCGCCGGAATGGTCCAGCGCGTAGTGGAGTTCGTCGGCGGGTGCGTCGGGATAGACGCAGACCGTGATGGCGCCGATCGACTGGACCGCGAGTTCAGTGATGAACTGCTCGGCGGTGTTCTCGGAGATCAGGGCGACGACCTCGCCGCGCCTCAGGCCGATGGCGGCGAAGCCGCGGGCGACGTCCCGCACCTCGTCCAGCACCTGGCGCCAGTTCCGCCTCTGCCAGATGCCGGCTTCCTTGAATTTCAGCGCCGGGGCCTCGGGAAATTCGGCGGCATTGTCGCGCAGCAGCTGCGGCAGGGTCCGCCCTCCGGAGCTGCGCAGACCCTCGGCCGGCGGATCGGCGCGGAAGATGTGGGGGGCGCTCATGCCGCGTCTCCCAGATAGGCGTCGATGACCGCAGGGTGAGCGCGGATCTCCTCCGGGGTTCCGCAGGCGATGACCTGGCCGAAATCGATCACGGTGATGCGGTCGGAGATCGACATCACGACCTCCATGTCGTGCTCGACGAGGACAACGGGAATTCCCATCCCCTCCCGGATGTCGAGGATGAAGCGGGCCAGATCCTCCTTCTCCTCGTTGCTCATGCCGGCCATCGGCTCGTCCATGATGAGGATGGCGGGATCGAGCGCCATGGCGCGGCCGAGGTCGACCCGCTTGCGCATACCGTAGGACATGTCGCCGACATGGGTGTGGCGTTGCTCCTCGAGCTCGAGGAACTCGATGATCTTTTCGGCGCGCGCCGCGAACTCCTCCTCCTCGCGCCGCGTCGGACCCCACCACAGGAGTGCCGAGAAGGGGCCGGTCCTCATCCGCATGTGGAAGCCGGTGAGGATGTTCTCGCGCGCCGTCAGCGACGGATAGGTCTGGATGCCCTGGAAGGTCCGGCTGATGCCCATTTCCGCACGCCTGTGCGGGGCGAGGCCGGAGATTTCCTGGCCCTTGAAGCGCACGCTGCCGGATTGCGGACGATAGAAGCCGGAAAAGCAGTTCAGCAGGCTCGACTTGCCGGCGCCGTTCGGACCGATGACGGCGTGGATCTCGCCCTCCAGCACGGTGAGCGAGACGGACTTCAGGGTCTCGACGGCTCCGAAGCGGAGGCAGAGAGCCTCCGCCTCCAGCACCGCCGGCCTGCCGGTTGGCATGGCCTCGATGGTCATGGCTTCCCCCTGCGGTGGCGCGACCTGCGCGCCCCCGTCCTGGTCTTCTTGTCGTTGAGGCTCTGGGCCCTTAGCGGAACGTCACGTCGAGACCGCACTCGCGTGCGATCAGCAATGTCTGGATCTGCGAACTGCCGTCGCCGATGGTGCAGATGCGGTTGTCGCGCAGGTAGCGGGACGGCGGGCAGTCATCCATGAAGCCCCAGCCGCCATGGATCTGGATCGCCATGTTGGCGACCTCCGATCCGGTCTCGGTGGCGTGCAGCTTGGCCATGGACAGCGCCATCATGTCGTCCTTGCCAGCATCGACGCCCCAGGCCGCGCGGTAGGTGACGAGGCGGGCGCTGTCGACCTTGAGCGCCATCTTGGCGATCATCTCCTGGATCATCTGCAGCCGCCCGAGGGACGCACCGAAGGCCTGGCGCTCCTTGGCATATTTGAGCGCGTGGTCGAAGCTCGCCTGGGCAAGCCCGAGCGAGCAGGCGGCGAGGAACAGCCTGGCCGCCTGATAGCCCTTGTGCAGCACCCAGCGCCCCGAGTTGACCTTGCCGACGATGGCGCTTTCCGGCAGCACGCAGTCGTCAAGGTAGAGCGGGCGTGTGTCGGACGAGCGCCAGCCCATCTTCCGGTACTTCTCCCCTTGCGTGTAGCCCTTGGTGCCGTTGGGCACGAGGAACAGGGTGAATTTCTTGTCCTGCACCTCGCGCGGGCTCGATATGGCGAGGATGATGGCGAAGGACGAGATGTCGGTGCCGGGATTGGTGATGTAGGCCTTCTCGCCGCTGAGCGACCACAGGCCGTTGCCGAGAGCCGTGGCGCGGGTCTTGAAGCCGGCCGTGTCGCTGCCCGCATCCGGCTCGGTGCCGGCGATCGAGCAGACCTTGCGGCCCGCAACGATGTCCGGCAGCCAGGTGCGCTTCTGCTCCTCGGTGCCGAAACGGGCGACGGTGAGGCCGGTCGCCATGGAAACCATGGCCGAGACCGCCAGCGACTGGTCGGCGCGGGCGACCTCCTCGATGGCGAGAACCGCGTCGAAGACGCCGAGGCCCATACCGCCATATTCCTCGGGGAACGGGATCGACATAACGCCGAGATCGCCGAGCTTGCGGAACAGGTCGGTGGGGAACACAGCGTCACGGTCGAGTTGCTCGGCCCGGGGCGCCACCTCGGCCTGGGCGAACTCGCGGACGCGCTCCTGCAACGCCACCTGATCCGGTGTGAGATCGAAATTCACGGCATTTCTCCCTGATGGTCTGACCGCCCTTTTCGGGCTGGCCATGTTTCTTGCGGTCCGCTGTCGGACCGTTCGTGCCGCCTGGCGGCTATCTGTTCAGGCGCGCCGTCAGCTCCGCTCCAGGATTTGCGGCGAAGCCGCGGGTGGCGACCTCGATCAGCGCCTCGGCGACGTCGTCCGCACTCCAGGCGCCCTCGGGCGAGTACCACTTGGTGACCCAGTGGACTGCGCCCAGCAATGTGAAGACGGCAAGCTTTGGGTTTATCGCGAGGATACTGCCGTCGGCGATGCCCTCCTCGACAAGGCGGCGCATGCGATTTTCAAAGTCGTCGCGCCGCTTCATGATCTCGGCGGCTTGGACGCCATGAAGCGCGTTCTCTTCAAGGATCAGCACCGGCACGCCCATCGTGCCAATCATCTCACGCATGTAATTGGCCATGCCCTTGCGGATTTTATCCAGACCGGTCCTCCCCTCAGCTTCCGCGGCATCCATGCTGTCGCAGGCGATATCCATCGCCTCCTTGTGACAGGCGTAGAGCAGATCCTGCTTGCTGGGCACGTAGCGATATAGCGCTGCCTTCGAGACGCCGAGACGGTCGGCCACGTCATCGAGTGAGGTGCCATGGACACCTCGCCGACTGAAGACCTTCGCCGCCTCTCGAATGATGGCCCGGCGTTTGGTTTCCAGCTGGTCCTCTCGGTTTGGAAGGGCGTTGGCCCAGCGCGACATCAATCTGCTCCGTGGTACCGCGGTCAATGGCTGACGCTTGGTTCACTGACGTGACCGTAGCATCATCAAGGTGACCGTCAAGTCACATCGTTGACTGATGCGTCACTGTTGTGAAGATCGCACCTTGCGCCAATGTCGCAGGCGAACCGATCTCGGCTTCCCGGGCGCCGGCGAGGTGTCCGTCGCGGCCCTGCCGGACGATTGCCTGATCGACCTGCCCGGGAGCTGCTGTTGCCAAACCGACCGGCTCAGTCAGGTCGCCTGGGACCTGTTCGGTCATGTCGCGCCCGGCATTCCAGGCTGCCTCGCCTTGGCGGATGATGTCCCGCTAACATGATGCACTCTCCGGAGGATGCTGCATCCGGTTCGAAACGTGTCACGGTTAGCGCCTTCGCGCCTCTATTGCGGACTTTCGCATTGGAGCCGATCGCCGACCTTCCCACGCTGGCTGGGAAACAACGGTCTCCGCCGCCCTATCGGCAGCCAGAGCGCGATGGAGGGAAGACCCTCAGCGCGCCGACGCCTGCACGGCCGCCGAGATTGTCCCCGTCGCCTCCTGGCGCCGCTGCCATCAGCACCTCGTGACGGTCTTGAAAAATTGCGCGAATTCGACGGTGCAGCGCTTCAAGATCTGTGAGAAGACGAGCCGCTCCGGGGCGGTCCGCAGGAAACAGATCTCCGCGACGCCCTGGCGCGTTGGAAAGAGCCAATCGATCACCCTTCCAATCTCTCGACCCGACGCGAGGGTGGCCCTCGTCAACGCGGCTGAAGGATCAACGCGAAACCTGGGATGTAGGTCGTCAGCATCAACACGAAGAGCATTATCAGGATCTGCGGCCATATCGCGCGCGCGATCTGGACGAGCGATAGGCCTGAGATCGCCATGCCGACGAAGAGGCAATAGCCGATTGGCGGCGCCGCCATGCCGATCGCCACGTTGGTGACGATGATCGCGCCGAAATGGATCGGATCGACGCCGAACTTGGTGGCAATGGCGATCAGCATCGGCCCGAGAATGACCATGATGGCGATCTCGTCCATAACCGCCGCCAGCAGGAAGAATGCGATGTTCAGTCCGGCGAGCGCCAGCCATTTCTCCTGGACGCTGGAAGCGAGCCAGTTGGCGAAATCGACGGCGATGCGCTCCTGGGCGATCATCACGCCGAAGCCGGCCGAGACCGCGATGATGGCCGTCACCATGGCACTGGTGCGTACCGACTTGATCAAAATGGTCGGCAGGTCGCGGAAACCGATCCGTCGCTCGAAGACGATGCCGACGATGAGGGCGTAGATGCAGGAGACCGCGGCGGCCTCGGTCGGAGTGAAGATGCCGCCGTAGATGCCGCCCAGGACGACAACGGGAGAGAGCAGCGCCCACTTGCCGCGCGAGAAGGCGGTGGCAACCTCGCTCCAGCTCGCCCGTTCGCCCCGGGGCACACCTGCCCGGCGAGCATGGACCCAGCAAATCACCAATAGGCCGAGCGCAATGGAGAAGCCTGGCACGATCCCCGACAAGAACAGCTTGCCGATGGACTGTTCAGCGACGATGCCCCAGATGACGAAGGCGATGGAGGGCGGGATGAGGGGGCCGAGGACCCCGGCGGACACCGCGATGGAAGCCGCGAAGGCCTTGTTGTAGCCGGCCGCAACCATGGCCGGGATCATGATCGCGCCAATCGCTGCGGTCGTGGCTGGTGCTGATCCTGAAATGGCTGAATAGACGAGCGCGGCGATGACCGTCACCATGGCGAGTCCGCCGGTGCGGTGGCGCACCAGGGTCGAGGCAAAGTCGACGAGCCGCTGCGATAGGCCACCCGCTGTCATGATCTCGCCGGCCAGCATGAACAACGGGATCGCGAGGAGGCTGAAGGACTGGGATCCGGCAAGGAGCTGCTGGGCGAGGAAGGCCGGCTCTATATCGGCCACGAAGAGCGCCGCCATCACGACGAGGGCGATGGCGACGGCGAAGGGAAAGCCGAGCACCACCAGCCCGGCAAAGCCAGCCGTCAGGACAAGCGTGGTGGTGGTCATGGAACGAGCTCTGTGGGGGCGATGTCCGGCGGCGGACTCAGGGCGTGCTCGATCCCGAACAGCGCTATCAGCGCCCCGGAGATCGGCGCCATCACGTTGAGGATCTCGATCGGGTATTCCATCGCGGCCGAGGTGGAGCCCGAGGTCACGTCGAGGAAGCGGAGTCCCGACCATACGAGGTAGAGGCCGAAGCCGGCGGTGGCGAGGGCGATTACCCTCTTCCACAGGTCACCCGCAAGGCCCGGGAGAACATCGACCAGCAGCGTCAGGGCGACATGGAAGCCCTCCCTGACGCCGAGCGCGAGGCCACCGAGTGTGGCCCACGAAAACATCAGAACAGCCAGTTCTTCGGACCAGGGCGGGGCGCGCAAGAAGACGTAGCGCATCACCACCTGCAGGAAGATTGCCGCGAGCATCACCGCCGTAGCGGCGATCAGGCTCCATCGCAGACCTGCGGCTAGTAGGCCGCAGGTGCGGTTGAGGAGCCCCGCGGAGCGCGAGGAAGGCTGTCCCGACATCGGTTACTGGGCCGCAAGTGCGTCGCGCACGATGTCCGCACCGATCTGCTGGCGGAAGTTCTCGTACATCGGCATTACGGCGCGGCGGAACGGCGCCACATCGGGAAGTGCGTTCACCTGCATGCCCTTGGCCTTGAGCCGCTCGATGATTTCGCGCGCGTTGGCTACGGACTGGGCGCGCTGCTTCGCGGTGGCGGCCTTGGCCGCATCGCGAACAGCGGTCTTCAGATCCGCGGGGAGGCGGTCGAAGGACCGCTTGGAGGCGAGCAGGCCGATCATCGAATAGATGTGGTTGGTCAGCGACAGGTACTTGGTCACCTCGTTGTACTTGTTGGCGTCGATTACTGCGGCGGGGATCTCGAGCCCGTCGACCGCGCCCTGCTGCACGGCTGTGAAGGTTTCGCCCCAGGCCATCGGCACCGCCGTGCCGCCAAGGGCGGTGAACAGGCCGATGTAGATTGGGCTCTGCAGCACGCGGTACTTCACGCCCTTGACGTCGTCGGGGGTGTTTACCGGCCTGACGTTGTTGATCATGTGGCGGAAGCCGCCCTCCATGTAGCCCAGCGCCATGATGCCGCGCGTATCGAGGCGCTGGCGCAACTGGTCGCCGACGGGGCCGTCGAGCACGCGCTGGGCCTGGGCCTCGTCGCGGAACAGGAAGGGCATGTCGTTGATCTGGAAGGCCGGCTCGACCTGGGCGATCACCGCATTCGTGATGATGCCCATGTCGACGGTTCCAAGGCGCATGCCGTCGATCATCGGTCGCTCGTCGCCCAGCGCTCGATTCGGGAAGAGCTGCACCTCTATGCGTCCGCCGGAGAGCTTTTCGACCTCCTCCTTGAAGGCGCGCGCGCCGATCGCATAGGGGTCCTGCGCTCCATCGCCAGTCGTCCAGCCGAGCTTGAGCACGGTTTTCTGCTGGGCGAGCGCGGGGCTGGTGATCGATGCTGCAGCAAGCAGGCCCATCGCCGTGCGGCGGGACAGTCGGGTCATGGCGTTTCTCCTGTTTGTCGTTTCTGGCCCGGTCATTCAGGACCAGTTGGGGAATCCGTAAAGGCGCTCGGGGTTGTCGAGGAGGATGGCCCGGCGGCGTGCCTCATCAGGCTCCCAGTCGGCGAGGAGATCGACGAGATCGCCGTCGTCCGGCATGGGCCACTTGAGGGCGGGGTGCGGCCAGTCGGTGGCAAAGACGCATTGGGCGGGATTGGCGGCGATGAGGTCGCGCGCCACGGCCGCGACATCGGCTAAGGGGGGGCCTGCTTCCGTCACCCGGTAGGCTCCGGATAGCTTCACCCAGGCCCGGCCATTGTCCAGAAGCGACAGGAGCCCGCGGAAGCCCGGGGCCGATGCGGCCTTGGTCGGTCCCACATGGCCCATATGATCGACCACGACAGGACAGGGGAAGTCGCCGAACCGCTGTCCGAAGTCCGGCATGGTGCCGACATCCACCAGTAGCTGAATATGCCAGCCGCGCGGGGCAATCCGGGCAGCGAGCTTTTCTGTCTGAGCCAGATCGGTCCCGCCGGGACTGTCAGCAATTTTGTGTATGGGCGGCGTGTTGAACATCAGGCCTGGAG
>CAZEZD010000071.1:0-10302 GCA_964516115.1 uncultured Hyphomicrobiales bacterium | reverse complement strand
CAACTTCCAGGGCTTCGGCGCGGTGCGCACCGCCGCCGGGGGCGCCTATCTCTTCCGCACCATCCGCCCGCGCTACTACGGCGCAGGTGCCATGACGCGGACGCCGCACATCCACTTCCGCGTGGTGGCGGCGGGCCGGCCTGACCTCGTCACCCAGATGTACTTTCCCGGTGAGACGATGAACGCCCGCGATGCGCTGTTCCGCTCGCTGGGCAGCGAAGCTGCCCGCGATGCCCTGACGGCACGCGACGAGCCCGCGGATCTGCCGCGCTTCCGCTTCGACATCGTTCTGCCCTGAGACCTCAGCGGCGGCCGATGACGCCGATCTGCGGCTCGCGGCGCCGACCGGCGAGCATCAGCAGCGCGCCGAGTACCAGCCCGACCGCCGCCGTGGGCAAGGCGAGCAGCGTCAGCGCGACGGGGTCCCACAGCCATTCGGGGCCGGAGGCCTGCAGCGCCTTTTGCGCCTGGCCGAGGCTGTCGAGATGGATGGCGCGCCACGTGTCTGAAACGCTCGTCATGAGCAGCCGCTGCCCGGCGATCGAGCGCGTCCCGTCGATCACCAGCGCCACGAACCCCGCGGCGATCAGGAGGAAGCCGGCGAGGCGGAGCGGGAATCGGATCATGGCTCTCGGTGGGCTGGACTGCGGCGAGTTAACGTAACGGCACCGGCTGCCGCAAGCCCCATCCGCCTGGAAGCCTCCGAGCCGCGCGCCACGGACGAAGAACAGCACCGTGACGAGGGCGAAAGATGGGGATGAGGATCGCCCCCAACCAGGCCACGTAGCCGAAGAACGAGGGCATCCTCGCGCCCATGTCCTTGGCGATCGCATAGACCATGAAGTTGGGCGCCGGCCATCACGACCGTCGCGGCGAACGGTGCCCTGGTCGTCCAGAAGGAGTCTACCCCCTTCAGGAAGCCCACGAAGAACGACGGGGCGCCGAGCGGGTCAGCGTCCCGCCGCTGTTCGACACGATGAAGATGTGCTGCCTGCCGACTGGCGATTGCGGCGGGGCGGACGATCCGCTAAACACGTTTCGCGGCATGCACCCGTAGCTCAGCTGGATAGAGCGTTGCCCTCCGAAGGCAAAGGTCACACGTTCGAATCGTGTCGGGTGCGCCACTCTTTTCAAGATCTTGGATGGTCTTGCCGTTCCGGCGATCGCCGGAGGAACACGGCGCGTGTCTGACCAATTGTGCAAGGGGACGATCGTCGGCTGATCCCGCCACCGATGGGCGGAGAATTCTGGAACGCGCGGGCGTCCAGGCCGACGATGCCCGCCCGTCGAGGCGCATTTTCCCGCTGGAAGCGCAGATCAGACGCTCAGGGCATGGTCCACGGCAAAGCCTGTGGACGACGGGGCCTGAGCGAGGGCGAGGACGTCCGACACGCATGAGACGGGCACCGGAGCCTGAAGCCCCGGCGCCCTTCCCTGGCGTGCAGCGCGACCGTTACTGCGTGCGCAGCAGCGGGCACTGGCTCTGCGCCGCCGGCACGAAGGCCTGCTCGCCCGGCACACGCGAAACGATCTTCAGGAGATCGTCCGGATTCTGCATCTCACCAGGCGCCTTGGCGACGGCGAAGAGAACGTCGCGCATCAGGCGGCCGTCGGCCCGGATGCGGGCGCCGCGCGTGAAGAAATCCTCGACAGGCATCTCCCGCATCTTCGCCAGAACCGGCCCGGTCTCGACTGTACCCGCCGCCTGGACCGCCCGCAGATAGTGCCTCACGGCGCTGTAGACATTGGCCTGGGGGTCCGTCGGCATGCGGCTCGTCTGCCGGCGGAAACGATCGGCGAAGGCGCGTGTCTCGTCGTTCTCACCCCAGTAGTAGGACAGGACGACAGGCATGCCCTGGGTGGCCTGGCTGCCGACCGCCTGGATGTCGACCGTGGTCATGGAGAAGGGCACATAGCGTTGGCCGGAGGCGCGGATGCCGAACTCGTCCGCCTGCTTGACCGAGTTGACCATGTCGGAGCCGCCACCGATAAAGCCGATGTTCTTGGCCCCTGAGGTCTGTGCGCGCAGCAGGAAGGATGAGAAGTCCGGCGTGCCGAGCGGGAAGCGAACGGCACCGAGCACCTTGCCGCCAGCCGCCTCGATCATCCTCGTGGCATCGGCCTCGATGCTGTGGCCGGCGGCATAGTCGACGGTGAGAAAGTACCAGCTATTGCCGCCTGTTTCGTGGGATCCCTTCACCGTCAGGTTCGAAACGACGTAGCCGTCGTTCGCCCACTGCATGCCGTGGGTGGAGCACTGGGCGCCGCCGATCAGGGCGCTCGAGGCCATGGAGACGAACAGCAGCCGGTCCTTGTCCTGCGCCACCTTCTGCACGGCAAGCGCCACGCCGGAGGAATAGATGTCGAAGATCGCGCGAACACCCTGAACGTCGTACCACTCGCGGGCGAGCGAGGAGCCGAGATCCGGCTTGTGCTGGTGGTCGGCCGCAAGCACTTCCACCGGCCGCCCGAGAACGGTGCCGCCGAGGTCCTGCACGGCCATGCGCGCGGCGGCCACCGAACCGGGACCGGTGATGGACGAATAAGGGCCGCCCTGGTCGTTGAGTACGCCGATGCGGATGAGGCCGCTCCCCTGCGCGAGAGCCGTGGTTGCCAGGGGCAGGGACAGCATCGCGCTTGCAGCGAGCGCCAGTGCGACACGTCGCATGGCGCGGCCTTTGCCGGTTGTGAATGTCATGGTTTCCTCCTTGCCGGCGTCGCCGGCCCTTGTTGATCCTTGGCTCCGGCCATTGCCCGTTCGTTCGTCAGAGCAGGGCTTTCAGCTGTTCCTTCTTCACCTTGCCGGTCTCGGTCATCGGCAGGCTGTCGACAAAGCGCAGTTCGGGCCGCTTGTAGGAGGACATCATCGAGCCCACCCAGTCGGCGAAGGCCTTCTGGCCGGCAGCGTCGCGCTGTTCCTCCGGCAGCCAGACGAAGGCGACGGGTACCTCGCCCTTGGCCTCGTCGGGACGGCCGATGACGCCGGAGCCGAGCAGGCCGGGATACTGGCCGAGGATGGCCTCCAACTCGCCCGGAAAGACGCTCATTCCATTGACCTTGAGCATCTCCTTGCGGCGGCCGAGGAAGTGCAGGAGGCCGTCCGCGTCGTAGACGCCGATGTCGCCGGTGTGGAACCAGCCGTTGCGGAACACCTCCGCATTGGCGTCCGGCCGGTTCCAGTAGCCCTTGAACAGGGACGGCGAGCGGATGCAGATCTCGCCCTCCTCGCCCAGCGCCTTGAATGCCCCCGTCTCGAAGTCGCAGATCTTGAACGCGGTGCCCGGCACCGGAAAGCCGACGAAGACCGGTTGCGAATTGAGGTCGAAGTCGTCCTCGTCAAGGCCGTAGTTCATGGTGTCGCAGGTATGGGTTTCGGTCATGCCCCAGGCCACCTCGCGGATGGTGGAGCCGGTAACCGCGCGCCAGCGCTGCCTGAGATCGGGATTGAGCTTCTTGACGAAGGAGATGCCGCCGGTGCGCGCGAGGCTGGTCAGGTCGTATTTCGGCCGGTCCGGATGGTCGAGGATGTCGACGGCGCCGTCCACCAGGAAGCTCGCATGGGTGACCTTGTAGCGGTCGATCGCCGCCATCGACGCGACCGGGTCCCAGCGGTTGAGCAGGACGCAGGTGCAGCCGGCGAAGACGGGGAAGATGACGCCGAACACCTCGCCCGCCACCCAGAACACCGGCAGGTAGCAGAGGTAGGTCGAATCCTTCGTGGTGCCGAGCGAGAAGGGCACGGTGGTCGCAGCCGTGTAGACCATGTCGCCCTGGGTGTGGATGCAACCCTTGGGCATGCCGGTCGTGCCGCCTGTGTAGTTGAGTGCGGCGATGTCATCGGACGAGACCGGCTCCAGCGGGACGAATCGGCCGGTGAAGGCCTTCAGTGCCGGCATCAGGTCGATGGTGCCCTCGGGCACGCGCTTCGGCACCGCGAGTGATGCAGGCGCGGGAATCTCCGGCTGTGCCGGTGCCGCTTCCGCGAGCGAGGTGACGATGACGTGCTTCAGGCCCGTCGTGCCTATCACCTCGGCAACGGTGTCGTGGAGTTGGTCGAGAGCCAGGATGACGGTCGCGCCAGTGTCGTTCAGTTCGTAGAGCAGCTCCGGCGCCTTGAACATCGGGTTCACCGGCACATGGACGGCGCCCAGCTTCAGAATGCCGTAGAAGGCGATGAGGAACTGTGGGCAGTTCGACATGAAGAGGGCGACACGGTCGCCTTTGGTCACCCCTAGCGACTGCAGGAGTTGCGCGAAGGCATCGCTCTGCCGGTCCAGTGCGGCGAAGGTGGTGACCGCGCCGTAGAAGTTGATCGCCGCCTTGTCAGGCTGGATCGCGGCCCAGCGGGACAGATACTCGGTCAGCAGCCCGTTCCCGAACGGATACTGCGGCTGACGCGGCAGCTCCTTCGGCCAGCGGCGATCCTGCACCGATGACACCATGGCGAGATAGGTCTTCTCGTCCAAGCGATCCTCCAGGGTTCCTTCTTGTCGTTGGAGGTCAGGCTGACCCTGTCGCGTCGAAAAATCAATAGGCCTATTGATTGTTGATCATCCGACAGCCATCCCCCACCCGGCGGATGTCAGACGCCGGATGCGGCGTGTGGTCTCGCCATCGTTGCCGTCATCGCGGCGGGCGATTCCGTCGGCGGCCGCGCCATCAGGCCGGCAAAGACGATGTCCACGACGGTGTCGGCGAAGGAGCGGATGCAGGCGGGATTGGTCAGATCGACGCCGTATATGTCCTCCACGATAGGGTGCAGTGCGAAGCTCAGCGATGCCGCTGAGGTGATGGCGTTGGTGACGTCGTGGATCGGCCGGCGCGGGATGGCGCCCGCATCCATCGCCTCCTGCAAGGCCTGGTCGAAGACGCCGAAGCCCGGGGCCAGATAGGTCTCGACCAGCCATTTCAGCCGTGGCGTGCGGGTGGTGCCCTCCTGCACGACGATCCGGACATAGTCGGGACTCTCGGCATTGGCCTCGACCAGCCGACGGATCAGCGCCTTCAGCTTGTCCACCGGTTCGAGGCCGACGAGGTCACGCGCCTTGGCCTTGAACAGGCGGCCGCGCCGGTGCATCAGCCGGCGCATCGCCTCCTCCCACAGCTTCGACTTCGAGCCGAAGTGATAGTGGACCATGGACTGTGTGAGACCGGCCGCCTCGGCGATCTGCCCGGTCGTGACCGCCTCGAAGCCATGCCGCGCGAAGAGCGCGATACTGGCGTCGAGGAGCTGGTCGCGCGTCTGGTCGCGACCCTCCCTCTCGGCGAGCTTGGGACGCCCCGGCAGCCGCTTTCGCTTCGGTCTTGCCGACGCGGATTCGACAGTGGTCTTGTCGCTAAGTGTCATGGATGATGGGCTGCACCCGAGGATTGGTCTGGCGATCGATGCTATCAGCCGGACGGACGAGCACAATAATTATTTAGTCTATTGATTTTGAGGTTGCGGTCTTTAGCATGAACCATAACGAGCCGGCCCACGGCTCCCGAAACGTCAATGACCTCCCCCAACGGAGGCAGGCCAAGGAGGATTGCGATGAGCGCCAGCGGCGTGCCCGACCGCAACACCTGCGTGCTTGCGAACCTCATCGACGGCCACGCCGCGGCAACTCCCGACAAGGCCTTCGTGGTGCTGCCGGACGGCAGCGAGATCAGCTACGCCGCGCTGCGTGCCGATGTCCGCTCCACGGCGCGGGCCCTGCAGGACCTTGGGGTCGCCCAAGGCGAGCATGTGCTGGTCTGGATGCCGAACGGCGCCGACGTGCTGCGCATCTGGTTCGCCATCAACTACATCGGCGCCGTCTACGTGCCGATCAACACGGCCTATCGCGGCGGCATCCTCGAGCACGTCGTACGCAACTCCGGCGCGCGATTGATGATCGCCCATGGCCAACTCGCCGGGCGCCTGGACGAGGCCGACAAGGCAGCCCTGAAGCGCGTCGTCGTGGCGGCCGGCGGGACCCCCGCCATTTCCGGGCTCCAGGTGCTCGACGCAACGGCCCTGCGCAGCTCCGGCGAGGTGCTGCCACTGGCACGGCCGGTGGAGCCGTGGGATACCCAGTCCATCATCTACACATCCGGCACCACCGGTCCCTCCAAAGGGGTGCTGTCGTCCTATGCGCACCTCCATGCCATGGGCACCTCTCTTGCATCCGGCCGGGATGGCACCTCCTTCGTCGGCCCCGACGACCGCTTCATGGTCAACCTGCCGATGTTCCACGTCGGCGGCACGGCGCCGACCTATGCGATGCTGGTCGCGGGCGGGGCCATCGCACTGCTCGATGCTTTCGAGACCTCGACCTTCTGGCAGACGGTCGCCACGACCCGGACGACGGTGGTCATCCTGCTCGGCGTCATGGCCTCCTTCCTGATGAAAGAGCCGGTGCGCGCGGACGAACACGACACACCGCTGGCCAATGTCATCATCATTCCGCTCGGAGCGGAGGGCGTCGCCTTCCGCGAGCGCTTCGGCATGACGACGCGCACACTCTTCAACATGAGCGAGGTCTCCTGCCCGCTCATCGCCGACGAGAACCCCACCGTCGTCGCCACCTGCGGCAAGCCGCGAAAGGGCGTGCAGCTTCGCCTCGTCGACGCCCATGACTGCGAGGTGAAGCCCGGCGAGATCGGCGAACTCGTCATCCGCACCGACGCGCCCTGGGCGCTGAACCATGGCTACAACGCCAATCCGGAGGCCACCGCTGCCGCCTGGCGCAACGGCTGGTTTCATACCGGCGATGCCTTCCGCATCGATGCCGAGGGCAACTATTTCTTCGTCGACCGCTTCAAGGACGCTATCCGCCGGCGCGGCGAGAACGTCTCTTCCTTCGAAGTGGAGCTGGAAGTCTCCGCCCACCCCGCCGTGCGCGAGGCGGCCGTCGTCGCCGTACCGAGCGAATTCGGCGAGGACGACATCCTGGTCGCCGTGTCGCTCGCCGAGGGCCAGAGCCTCGAACCGGCCGAGCTCCTCGCCTTCCTCACCCCGCGCATGGCCCATTTCATGGTGCCGCGCTACATCCGCATCGTGGACGAGCTGCCGAAGACACCAACCCGCAAGGTCGAGAAATATCTCGTTCGCCAGTCCGGCATCACCCCCGACACCTGGGACCGCGAAAAGGCCGGCATCCAGGTCCGGCGCGAAAAGCTGGCCGGCTGAGAACCCATCCCCCGCCCCATTCATCGTCGTCAGATTCGAAAGCCCGCATGTTCAAGAAAGTGCTGATCGCCAATCGTGGCGAGGTCTCCATCCGGGTGGCGCGGGCGCTGGCGGATCTCGCCATCGCCTCGGTGGCGGTCTTCTCCACCGACGACAGGGCGTCCCTCCACGTCGTACGGGCCGACGAGGCCGTGGCTCTGCCGGGGTCGGGAGCCGCCGCCTATCTCGACATCGCAGCGGTCGTTGCCGCCGCTGTGGAGACCGGTTGCGACGCAGTTCACCCCGGCTACGGCTTTCTCGCTGAGAATGCGGATTTCGCCCGCGCCTGCGCGGTGGCCGGCCTCACCTTCATCGGCCCGGCGCCGGCGACGCTGGCGCTGTTCGGCGACAAGGCGGCGGCGCGCCGGCTCGCGGCCGAGGTCGGCGTTCCGCTCGCCGCCGGCACCTCCGGCGCGACGACGCTCACCGAAGCGGAAGCCTTCATGGCCTCGCTCGGCGGCCGGCCAGTCATGGTCAAGGCGCTCGCGGGCGGCGGCGGGCGAGGCATGCGCATGGTCGAGCGCCCGGAGGCGCTGGCGGAGGCCTTCCGGCGTGCGGCCTCCGAGGCGAAGGCCGCCTTCGGTTCCGACGCACTGTATGTCGAGGAGCTGATCCGCCCCGCGAAACACGTCGAGGTGCAGATCCTCGGTGATTCCGGTGGCAACGTCATGCATCTCTTCGAACGCGAGTGCAGCCTGCAGCGCCGGCACCAGAAGCTGGTGGAGATCGCCCCCGCGCCCGGCCTCGATCCCGCATTGCGCGACGAGATCTTCGCCGCCGCCGTGGCGCTCGCCCGCGCGGCGGGGGTGCGTACGCTGACCACGATGGAATTCCTGGTGGACGAGGCGGCCGGCCGCTTCGTCTTCATGGAGGCCAATCCGCGCCTGCAGGTGGAGCACACGGTGACCGAGGAGATTACCGGCGTCGACCTCGTGCAGACGCAGGTGCGCCTCGCGGCGGGAGAGACGCTGGCCTCGCTCGGTCTGTTGCAGGACGGCGTTCAGACCCGCGGCGTCGCGGTTCAGTTGCGCGTCAACATGGAGCGCATGGCGGCCGATGGTGGCGCCACGCCGACCGGCGGCACGCTCACCGCCTTCGATCCGCCGGGCGGCGCCGGCATCCGGGTCGAGACCTTCGGATATACCGGCTATCGCACGGCGACGAGCTTCGATTCCCTGCTCGCCAAGGTCATCGCCCACACCCCATCCGGCGGCTGGCGCGCCGCAGCCGGCAAGGCCTTTCGGGCTCTCGCCGAATTCCGCGTCGAGGGTGTCGAGACCAATCTCGCCGTATTGCAGGCGCTGCTCGCCGACGAGGATGTGCTGGCCGCACGGGTCGACACCGGTTTCGTCGAGCGCCATGCGGCAAGGGTGATCGCGACGCCGCGTGTCACGCGCCTTGCTGCCGGGGCCCCTGCACAGGCGTCCGGGAAAGCGGCGGCCGCGGGACCGGACGGCACCGAGCCCGTGGTCTCCCCGATGAGCGGGCGCATCGTCTCCATCGATGTTGCCGAGGGCGAGGCGATCGCCGCCGGTCGTCAGGTCGCCGTCATCGAGGCGATGAAGATGGAACACGTCGTCATCGCCGACCGGTCCGGTATCGTCCGCGCCCTGCCGCTCCGGGCCGGCGACCAGGCCGATGCGGGGGACGCGCTGGCCTTCGTCGAACCCGCCCACATCGCCGCGGAAGCCTCGGTCGAGGATGACGCCGATCAGGCAGGCCGCATCCGCGCCGATCTCGCCGAAGTGCTGGACATGCACGACGCGCTCGAGGACCACCGCCGTCCCAAGGCGGTGGCGCGGCGTCGCAAGACCGGCCAGCGCACGGCGCGCGAGAACATCGTCGACCTGTGCGATGCCGGCAGCTTCATGGAGTACGGCGCCCTGGCGCTCGCCGCCCAGCGCCGCCGCCGCAGCCTCGCCGAACTGCGTGAGATGAGTCCGGCCGACGGGCTCATCTGCGGCGTCGGCACCGTCAATGCTGGCCTCTTCGGCGAGGAGGCAGCGCGCTGCATGGCCATGACCTACGACTACACGGTCTTCGCCGGCACCCAGGGCTTCATGAACCACAAGAAGATGGACCGCATGTTCCGCCTCGCCGAGGAACAGCGCCTGCCCATCATGGTCTTCGCCGAGGGCGGCGGCGGCCGGCCGGGCGAGACCGACTACATGGGCGTCGCCGGCCTCGACGTGCCGACCTTCCGCGCGCTGGCCGCACACAGCGGCCGGGCGCCGACGGTGGCCATCGTCTCGGGGCGATGCTTTGCCGGCAATGCGGCCATCGCGGGTTGCTGCGACGTGATCATCGCCACCGAGAATGCCAACCTCGGCATGGGCGGCCCGGCGATGATCGAGGGCGGCGGCCTCGGCGTCTTCACGCCGGAGGAGGTCGGCCCCATGGCCGTGCAGGTCCCGAACGGCGTGGTCGACCTGCTGGTGGCCGACGAGGCCGCAGCGGTCGCGGCGGCGAAGCAGTACCTCGCCTATTTCCAGGGTCCCACCACCGAGTGGAGCGCTGCCGACCAGGAGGCGCTGCGTCGCGCCATCCCCGAGAACCGCCTGCGGTCCTACGACGTCCGCGCGGTGATCGACACGCTCGCCGACGAGGGTTCGGTGATGGAGCTGCGGGCCGCCCACGGCATCGGCATGATCACCGCCCTCATCCGCGTCGAGGGGCGGCCCATGGGCCTCATCGCCAACAATCCGAAGCATCTTGGCGGCGCCATCGACGCGGAAGCGGCGGAGAAGGGCGCGCGGTTCCTCGATCTCTGCGAGACCTATGGCCTGCCGGTGCTCTCGCTCTGCGACACGCCGGGCTTCATGGTCGGCCCGCCGGCGGAGGAGACGGCGCTGGTCCGTCGCGTCTCCCGCCTGTTCCTCGCCGGCGCGGCGCTGACCGTTCCGCTGATGACCATCGTGCTGCGCAAGGGCTACGGGCTCGGCGCCCAGGCCATGGCGGCCGGCTCCTTCCAGGCGCCCGTCTTCATCGTCTCCTGGCCGACCGGCGAGTTCGGCGGCATGGGCCTCGAGGGCGCCGTGCGCCTCGCCTACCGCAACGAGCTCGCCGCCAACGCCGACCCCACCGAACGCGAGGCGACCTACCAGCGCCAC
>CAZEZD010000070.1:0-10314 GCA_964516115.1 uncultured Hyphomicrobiales bacterium | reverse complement strand
TGCCGAAGCCCGTCACCGCCCTCGCCCCGCCGCTGCCGGAGGCGCTGATCGCCCGGTTTGCGGCCATCGTCGGCGAGCGCTACGCCATCACCGATCCCGATGACCAGGCGCCCTATCTGCGCGACGACCGCGGTCTCTACCATGGCCGCACGCCGCTGGTGGTGCGCCCGGGCTCGACGGACGAGGTCGCCGCGGTCATGGCGCTCGCCCACGAGACCGCCACGCCCGTGGTGCCTCAGGGCGGCGCGACGGGGCTCGTCGGCGGCCATGTGCCGCACGAGACGGGTGCGGAGATCGTCCTCTCGCTCAACCGCATGACGGCGATCCGCGCCATCGACCCCGCCGGCAACACCATGACGGTCGATGCCGGCGTCACCCTCCAGCAGGCGCAGGACGCGGCCGCCGGGGTCGGCCGCCTGTTCCCGCTCAACATCGGCTCGAAGGGCTCCTGCACCATCGGCGGCAACCTCTCGACCAATGCGGGCGGCACGCAGGCCGTCGCCTATGGCATGGCGCGCGATCTCGTCCTCGGGCTAGAGGTGGTGCTGGCCGACGGCCGCATCTGGCATGGCCTCAGAACGCTGAAGAAGGACAATACCGGCTACGACCTGAAGCACCTGTTCATCGGCGCCGAAGGTACGCTCGGCATCATCACCGCCGCCGTGCTGAAGCTCGCCCCGGCGCCGCGGTCGGTCGAGGCCGCCTGGGTCGCCGTGCCATCGCCGGAAGCGGGCCTTGCCCTGCTCAACGCCGCGCAGGAGCGAGCCGGCCCCTCCGTGACCGGCTTCGAACTGATGCCGCGCAACCTGTTCGAGTTCGTGCTGCGGCACCTCGCGGGCGCGCGCGATCCGCTGGCCGAGCCCTCGCCCTGGTACTGCCTCGTGGAACTGTCCACCGCCTCAGCCGCGGGCCTGCGCGAGACGCTGGAGGAGATCCTCGCGACCGGTTTCGAGGAGGGCACCGTGACCGACGCGGCGCTCGCCGACTCCATCGACCAGCGCAACACCTTCTGGCGCCTGCGCGAGGGCATGAGCGAGGTGCAGAAGCTGGAAGGCGGCTCGATCAAGCACGACGTCTCCGTGCCCGTCGCCGCCGTCCCCGCCTTCATCGCCGAGGCGGTGGCGGCGTGCCTCGCCTACATGCCGGACTGCCGGCCCGTGCCCTTCGGCCACCTCGGCGACGGCAACATCCACTTCAACGTCAGCCAGCCCGTCAGGATGGACAGGGCGGCCTTCCTTGAGCACTGGGATGCGGTGCAGACCATCGTTCACGACATCGTCGGCACCTATGGCGGGTCGATCTCGGCGGAACACGGCATCGGCCGCATGAAGCGCGACCTGCTGCCCGGCGTGAAGGACCCGGTCGCCATGGACATCATGCGGCAGGTGAAGGCCGTGCTCGACCCCAAGGGGCTGCTGAACCCCGGCAAGGTTCTCTAGCGCCGCCGGCCAAAGCCGGCGGCACCTTGCCGATCGGACGCGTCAGGCGGCGACCTTGCCGAGGAAGTCCTCGACGGCGGCGCCGAGACCTGCGGCCGACTGCTCGACGCTCGCGGTGGTCTGGCCCATCGTCTCCGACGACGCGGCGCTGGCGCCGGCCTTGGCCGCGATGTCGCCGACCGCCGCCTCGATCCGGTCGGTCAGATCGCGCATCTCGCCGATGCTGCGGTTGATCTCCTGCACGGCAGCCGACTGCTCCTCGATGCCGGCGGCGAGCGCCGCCGCATTGTGATCGATCTGGCCCATGCGGCTGGAGATGCCCTCGATGGCGCCGACAGCGCCCTTGGTCAGTTGTTGGACGGAAGAGATCTGCTGGGCGATCTCCTCGGTGGCCTTGGAGGTCTGGACGGCGAGCGACTTCACCTCGGAGGCGACGACAGCGAAGCCCTTGCCGGCATCGCCCGCACGTGCCGCCTCGATGGTGGCGTTGAGGGCGAGGAGGTTGGTCTGCTCGGCGATGGACTGGATCAGGGCGACGACGGCGCCGATCTTCTCGGCGGCCCCCGACAGTTCGGAGATGTTGTCATTGGCCTGGGTCGCCTCGCCGGCGAGTTCACGCACCACGGACGCGGTTTCTCCGACCTTCT
The DNA here is from genome assembly GCA_964516115.1 of uncultured Hyphomicrobiales bacterium. GTDB lineage: Bacteria > Pseudomonadota > Alphaproteobacteria > Rhizobiales > Phreatobacteraceae > Phreatobacter. The sequence goes on along the minus strand of CAZEZD010000070.1, from coordinate 8,228 downwards.
GGGCGAGTTCGCCGACCGAAGCGCTGAGCTGGTCGGTGGCTGTGGCGACCGCTCCGATATTGGTCACGGCAGCCTGCGAGGAATGGGCGGCGCGCTCGGTCATCGCGACCGTGCCATGGGCGGCCTCGCGAACAGTCCCGGAGGCATCGCCAAGCGCCGCCATGCCGCTGCGAACGCCGGCGAGGACACCGGCGACGTGCCCCTTGAAGTCACCGATGGCGGCTTCGAGACGGGCCTGCCGCTCGGTCTGGGCTGCGGTGAGCGCGCGTTCGCTGGAGGCTGCGGCTTCCATCCGCTCGGTGGCGAGATTGGCCTCCGCGATCGCGGCATCTGAGACGGCGAAGGCCGAGGCAAGTCGATCGCAGAGCCAGGCGAGCGCCACGGCCTGCGCCACCAGGATGACGGCATGAATGACGACACGTCCGAAATCCCCGCCCTCGGGGAACACGGCCAGCGGATAGAGCATGTTAAGGCCGAGATGGTGGACGGCGACGACTACCGTGTAGGCGGCGACCGAGCGCCAGCAGCACCACAGCGCGACGACGGCGAGGCCGGCGAAGAAGGCCATGTGCATGTCGATCTGATAGACCGAGCGCTCAAGCGCGAAGGTGAGGAAGGCGACCAGCGCCGCGGCTGTCACCGATGATCCGACGCGTGCGGTGACGTCGGTCCGGCCCTTGCCGATCGCGAGCAGGCCGAGCGCGGCGACGATGACGGTGCCGGCAAGGGTAACGACCATGCCGCCGGTGCCGCGCATCAGCGCCAGACCGACGATGAGCAGGGCCAGCGCGGCGAGCGCGCCCTGCATGACGGGCGCGACGGTCGCGCGCAGCCGGTCGAGTGTGGAGGAGGACGAGACGAGGCTCATGAAATGAAGTCCCTTTTCACAGCGAGACGAAGGGCGAAAGGCAGGCGGCCGCCATCGTGGCATCGACCACGAGAAGCGCACCGGCGCCGTAGAGCCTCGCCACGAAGTCGGGGGCCGTCGAGGAGGCGATGACGATGCGGTTGCCGCGGCTTGCCGCGCGCAGTTCTCCCTCGGCCCGCGCGGCGATGGCGGCAGCGCCCCCGACCTCCGCCGACCAGGCGATGACCGCGACGGGCCGACCCGGCCGCGGGGTCGCCGCAACGAGAGCGGGCACGACGAGGCAGGCGAAGACGATCAGAGGGAGCAGCAAGCGGGTGCGAGGCGCCGGTCGCGGTGGCATGGGAGAACCCGGGGCGGGGCCGCCCGGACGGGATAGTCCGGGGACGAGCTCCGGATAATTGCCCGTGACTTGTTGTGATTTCCTTAAGGATGCCGGCGCGTCACCTGCGACCGACGGACAGACCGTCGCGCCGGAACAAGGCCCGGTCAGGGAGGCTCAGTCGAACAGGCTCCCCTGCCCGCCTGGCCCGCCAGAGGAGCCGCGGGTCGAGCGGCCCGCCGGCGATCGCGGAACGGCCGCAGGTGCAGCGCCCGGGTCTGACGGCGCCTGGACCTCGGGTCCGTCGTTCGACACGCGGTTCACGGCTGCAGACACCTGAACCAGTTCCATCTCTACCTGAAGCGGCGGTGACAGCAGGGCCTCCGCGCGCTCGGTGGGCGTTGAGGGATCGAGCCATTCGTTCCAGTTGGCCGGATCCAGCACCACCTGCGTGCGGTGATGGATCGCCGACAGGGGCGGCGCTGCCGGACCGGTGATCAGCGCCACGGTGTCGACCTCCGCGCCGTCGGGCGACATCCAGGTCTCCCACAGCGCGGGAAAGGCGAAGAGGCCGCCATCGGGCCGCCGCGCCATGAAGGGCGTCTTCACCTTGCCCTCCGTCTTCCACTCGTAGAAGGCATCGGCCGGCATCAATGCGCGACGGCGGATGAAGGCCGCGCGGAAGGAGGGCTTCTCGCGGGCGCCCTCGGTGCGGATGTTGAACACGAGGGGAAAATCCTTCGGGTCCTTGACCCAGCCCGGGATGAATCCCCAGCGCATCAGCACGAAGCGGCGCCTGCCCTGGTCGATCGTCACCACCGGCACTGGCTGCGTCGGCGCGATGTTGTAGCGCGGGGGAAAGTTCGGCCGGTCCTCGTAGCCGAAGGCAGCCTGCATCACCTCGGGGATCGTCTTGATGGCGTAGCGCCCACACATGATGACCTCGTTCCGCCGGCCGTGTCGCAGGTTCGTGGCGGCGGCTGGCGCGACTTAAGCCTTCCTTCACCACGGGCATGGCTCAGTGTGACAGAAGTCGGGGGCTGCCACATTCCATGCTCGACGTCGTTCGTCAGGAAGCCAGTATCGCGCTGACGCCGGAACGCCTGCGCGCGGCCAATATCCATCCCGAGACCCGGCTCGCCACCGACTACCTCAACCATTTCAACGAGGTCATCATGCTGCTTGAGCTGGTGCCCTCCATGCCGGACTGCATCGACGACGTCCTCACCTGGCAGCCTGCCACCTACGAGGCGCATTTCCACCGGTCGCACTACCGCGACAAGGAGCTTGCGATCGCCGCTTTCGAGCAGGCGCCGGTCGGCGCGCGGCGCCGCTTTCTCGCCCTGGTCGACGAGATGAACGCGGTGATGCTCGACACCATCGACCAGTTGCGCGAACACGCCGGCACGCCGATGGCGGGCTATATCGCCGAAGAGGCCTGCGACCGGCTGAAGCATCTGGCCGCGCGCACCTCCGGCGTGATGAATGCGGTTGTCCAGGACGACGAGGACGGCGATGGCGCCTCGACGCAGGACACGATCGACGCCCTGATGACCCGCTGAACCGGCGCTTTCCGCCATGTCCGAGCGAACCTATCCGGCGCGCCCCATCCTCGCCGTCTCGACGGCGGTGATCCGCGACGGGCGCGTCCTGCTGGCACAGCGCGCCAGGCCGCCGGGCGCCGGCCTCTACAGCCTTCCGGGCGGCCTCGTCGAGATCGGCGAGACGGTGGGCGAGGCGGCGGCCCGCGAACTCATGGAAGAAGTTGGCGTGACGGCGCGGCTGCTGGGCCTCTGCGGCGCACGTGACATCATCATCCCCGACGACGACGGGCGCATCGCGCGCCACTTCGTTGTCCTGTGCTTCGCGGCGCGGTGGATCGCCGGCGAGGGGGCGATCTCGCCGGAAGCCGCCGATGTCCGCTGGACGCGCCGTGACGAGGTCCCGGAGCTTCCGGTCACGGATGGACTGGTCGACATCGTCGCCGCGGCCTTCCGCCTCGCCGGCGACTGACGTCAACCACCCCGGAAGCTTTCCATTGCAGCCGCCGGCGCGCTCGCTCATATCTCGGCGATGATCAGGCCTGTCCTCGGCATTGCGCTGCTGGCGACGCTCGTGTCCGCCTCCCCCCTGGCGGCGCAGACGGCGCGCGCCCCTGCCCCCCCGGTCGCCGCGCCGCCCTCCCTGCAGGCCCCCTATGAGCCGCAACTGCTCCGGCTCTCGGAAATCATGGGCGCCCTGCACTATCTGAGGACTCTGTGCCAGGGCCCGGAGAACGGTGCATGGCGGCGCGAGATGCAGGCGCTTCTCGACGCCGAGGCGACCGGCGGCGAGCGCCGGGAGAGGCTGGTGCAGAGCTTCAACCGCGGCTATGGCGGCTTCGAGCAGGCCCACCGCGGCTGCACGCCTGCGGCGCGCCTCGCCACGCAGCGTTATGTGGCGGAGGCCCGCAAGCTCGTCGCCGACATCGCCAGCCGCTACGGCAATTGAGCGGCGTGTCTTTCCGGGAACGCAGCAGATTTATTCACCGGCGTTAACCGTCCGGTCAGAATCGGGTGCCCTCGGGAAACGGGCATGCTAGGCTTCACCAATGGGAAAGGGCCGACCAACCGGCCCGCAGTGGACGCGAAGATGCATTTTTCACCAGCGACGGCTGCCCGCGCGGCCGAGGCCGACGACCAGCGCCACGCCGCCATGAGCTATGTCTCGGAGGCTTTCGCGGAAGCGCGGCTCGACGGGCTCGACGTGGACTGCATCGCGCAGGCCGCCATCTTTGCGTCCTTCGTGGAGATGGTCGCCACCTATGGTGAAGAGGCGACGGCCGTTTTCGCCGAGCGGCTGGCCGAACGCGTCCGCGGCGGCGAATTCACGGTGGACCGTTCGTCCCACTGACCGACCCGCGCTTTCGAGGGCGAAGATTGGACCCCCGCAGGATCGCCATCATCGCCGGCATCGTCTCCACCGTGGTGCTCGGCGTCGCGGTGGCCCAGATCATGCCCGGCGAGCCGCGTCGCAGAACCGAAGCGCCAACGGCCGCGACACCGCTGCGCACCGCCATCCGCGACGTGACACCGCTCGCCGTCGAGACGCCTGCGCCGTCCACCACCCGGACCATCCAGACCTCGCAGGCGCAGCCGCCGCCCGCGCCTCCCCCGGCAACGGAGCGACCGGTTCCCGCGCGCCGGGCGACGCCGCCGGTCTCCCTCGAACTCCTGCCCGACAACGAGGAACTGCGCGAGCGCGTCGGCTCCATGCGCGAGAGGCTGATTCTCGCCGCACGGTCCGGCGACATCGCCCGGCTCGGGATCGCCTTCCAGGTGAACGAGACCATGCCGGTCTTCACCCGCGGCGGCGAGCGTGATCCGGTCGCCTTCTGGAAGAAGGCTTCGGGCGACGGCGAGGGACGCGAGATCCTCGCCATCCTCCTCAACATCCTGGAGCTGCCGGCCGCCCTCATCAACAAGGGCACGCCGCAGGAGATGTATGTCTGGCCCTATCTCGCCCATGTGCCGCTGAACGACCTCAGCCCGCGACAGAGCGTCGACCTCTACCGACTGATGACGGCGCAGGACGTGCGCGACATGCGCACGCTCGGGTCCTGGGTGTTCTGGCGGCTCGGCATCGGCCCGGACGGAACCGTGCACTTCTTCCTGGCGGGCGAGTGAGGCGCTACTTGCGCGTCAGGCTCTGCAGGATGCCGCGCAATTCCGCCGCGTAGGTCCGCTCGCCCTCCTTCGAGCCCCAGTAGGTGAGCACGATGGCGGCCGTGGGATTGACGATGAAGACGCTCACCGAGATCTCGACATCCTCGTCGTCCTCGTCCTTGCCCGAATAGGCGAGGCTGATGGCGTCCATGCCGTTGATCTGGGCGGCACTGTCGCGCTGGGTCGCGACGTTGATCTTCACGCCCTGCCCGATGAGATAGGCAAGCGCCTGCTTCACCGCGTCTTCGGTCCTCTCGATCGCGGCGAGTTGCACAGCGACATAGATCTCGTCGTCGTCGGTCGTGGCCTCGGCGCCGCGCTCCGTGATCTTCGGCGACCAGGCATCGGGCAGGGTGACCTGCGCAATCGCCGGCGAGCCGAGATCATAGGTGGCGGCCGAGGCCGGCGCCTGGAAGAGGGCCGCAGCCAAGGCGGCGAGGAGGGCGATGGAAACCTTGCGCATGGGGCGAACCTGGGTGAGAGAGCAACACGCCACCATCGCAGTGTGGGGCTGTTCTGTCATCTCATCCAGCGCAACGGCACGTTGCAATCCTCCAGGACAAGACGCATACCGGAGGATGCGTGAGACCATTAACACAACCGAAATTTCTTCTAGCTTACCTTTGGGAATGCGGGCGAGAGCCTGATCAGTTCATCCCCCGATGAGGAGCTGTGATGGAAACCGGCAACGTCGCCAACGTCATCGACGAACTGGTCACCCACCATGCGCAGGCGGGCCTGGTCGACAAGGTCACCCGGCTGATCGGTGAGTTCGTGCAGAACGCCGACGTTTATAACGACGAACAGGCCGGAACGGTCGACCAGATCATTGCGCGCCTCGTCGCGGATGTCGGGCCGAAGGACCGCATCGGCATCGCGGAGACCATCGCCGACGAGCCGAAGGCTCCGCGACGCGTGATCGAAGCCCTCGCCAACGACGACTGGATCGACGTCGCGGCGCCTGTCCTGACGCGTTCGCCCTGCCTCGATCAGGATGCGCTGCTGCACATCGTCGCGAACCGCGGCCCGTCGCACATGCTGGCCATCAGCCGGCGCCGGACGATCGAACCGGCGGTGGCGGACTCACTTGCAGCCAATGGCAACAAGGCCGTGATGCGGGCTCTGGCGCGCAATGAGGGCGCGCAACTCTCGCCGAACGGCCGCGCCGTTCTGGCGCAGCGCGAAAGGATGCGGAACCAGGAACTGCGGAAGGCGCCGCGCAAGCCCATCAGCTATCCGGCCCGTCTGACCAGCGAGGACGGTGGCGCGGAGATGTCCTGCAAACTGGTCGACATTTCGCGGACGGGCGCCCAGTTGACGCTGGACGCGCCCGCGCGCCTGTCCGGCCGCCTGCACCTGAACATCGCCGGGACGGCAGTGAGCCGCGCCTGCGAGCCGGTCTGGCAGGACGGCCGCACCGTGGGCGTGCGCTTCCTGACCGGCGGCGGTCAGCCGGGCGCCTGAAGCGCCAGTCCGGTCCAGGTCACGCCCGGCCGGGCAAACATGTCGGTGCGGATGGACTGCTGCAGCAGGGACAGGCCGTGGCGCGCTGCGAGCGCAACGGTCTCGTCGCCGGACACGTCGAACATGCGTCGCCCCTCCGGCACCGGCCCGTGGCGAAGGGTCATGAAGACCCGCCCACCCGGCGCGGTGACAGCCGCTAGCGTCGCCATGGCCCGCGACTGTTCACCGGCATCGAGATGCATCCAGACGGCGGTCAGAAACACAGCGTCGAATGTCTCGCCGCGTACCCGGATGCGGTGGAGGTCCGGCAACCCGTCGTCCACCCAGACGATGGCCCTTTCCACATGCAGCCTCTCGCCATGGGCGCGCAGCTCGGCTGTCGGCTCCACCGCTACCACCGAGAAGCCGCGGCGGCTGAGCGCGGCCGCGTCGCGGCCTGAGCCGGCGCCGATGTCGAGCGCGCGGCCGCCATGCGGCAGCAGGTGCAGGATCGCGTCATGCACCGCCTCGAACGTCACGCTCTCGTACTGGATCGCGAGCCTGTCCGCCTCGCCGGCGTAGCCGCGGTTCGTATCGCTCACGCCTTCTGGTCCTGGAACCTGACCGGACACCCGCCGGCCGGACCAACGAGATCCCCCTCCCACATCACCCGCCGCCCGCGGATGACGGTGCCGACCGGCCAGCCGGTCACCTCCTTGCCATCATAGGGCGTCCACTGGCTCTTCGAGGCGATCCAGCCGTTGGTGATGGTCACTGTCCGCTTCAGGTCGACGACGGTGAAGTCGGCGTCGTATCCGGAGGCGATGCGACCCTTGCCGGCGATGGCGAAGATACGCGCCGGTCCGGCGCTGGTGAGGTCGACGAAACGCTCGAGCGTCAGCTTGCCGGCGTTCACATGGTCGAGCATGGTCGGCACCAGCGTCTGCACGCCGGTCATGCCCGACGGCGAGGCCGGATAGACCTTGGCCTTCTCCTCCAGCGTGTGGGGGGCGTGGTCGGAGCCGAGCACGTCGACGATGCCCTGTTCGATGCCCTTCCAGATGCCGGCCTGCGCGCGGGCATCCCGCACCGGCGGGTTCATCTGGGCGAGCGTGCCGAGCCGCTCGTAACAGTCGGGTGCGACGAGGGTCAGGTGATGCGGCGTCGCCTCGCAGGTGGCGAGGTCCTTGTGGTGCTGGAGATAGTCGATCTCTTCGGCGGTCGAGATGTGCAGCACGTGGATCTTGGCGTTGAAGCGCCTGGCGATCCCGACGAGCCGCTCGGTGCAGGTGAGCGCGGCGATTTCGTCGCGCCAGACGGGGTGGGAGCGGGGATCGCCCTCGATCCGCTCGCCCTTGCGCTCGCGCAGGCGGAACTCGTCCTCGGAATGGAAGGCGGACCGACGGCGGGTGTTCTGCAGGATCGCGGCAACGCCCTCGTCGTCCTCGACCAGCAGCGAGCCGGTGGACGAGCCCATGAAGACCTTGATGCCGGCGGCGCCCGGCAGGCGCTCCAGTTCGGCCACGTCTCGCGCGTTCTCATGCGTGCCACCGACCCAGAAGGCGAAGTCGCAATGCATGCGGTCCGTGCCGCGCTTCACCTTGTCGGCCAGCGCCGCCTCGGATGTCGTCAGCGGATCGGTGTTCGGCATCTCGAAGACGGCGGTGACGCCGCCCATCACCGCCGCGCGGGATCCGGTTTCCAGATCTTCCTTCTGCGTTGGACCCGGCTCGCGGAAATGAACCTGGCTGTCGATCACGCCGGGGAGGATGTGGAGGCCGGTGCAGTCGACCAGCTCGCCGGCGGAGGCCTGGCCGAGGTCGCCGATGAAAGCGACGCGGCCTGAGGTGACGCCGATGTCGCGGACGGCGCGGCCGTCCTGATTGACCACCGT
>CAZEZD010000069.1:0-10347 GCA_964516115.1 uncultured Hyphomicrobiales bacterium | reverse complement strand
GCAATGCCGACCTGCAGGCCTTCGGCGCCGGCAAGATGGGCATGATGTTCCGCACTACCGCCCAGGTGCGGCAGATCTCCGGTACCGTCGGCAACAGCTTCGAGCTGCAGACAACGACCCTGCCGGTCATCGACCCGGTCAAGGGCCGCCTGCCGACCGGCGGCGCCGGCGCCATGATGACCGCCAAGGATCCGGCCCGCCAGGCTGCGGCCTGGGAGTTCATCAAGTTCGCGACCTCCGCCGAGGGCACGACGCTGATGGCGAAGAACACCGGCTACGTGCCGTGCAACCAGCTCGCCATCGACGATCCGATGTATCTGGGCGAGTTCTACAAGGCGAACCCGCTGTTCCAGGCGGCGACGAAGCAGGTTCACCTGATGATCCCGTGGTACGCCTTCCCGGGCCAGAACTCGGTGCGCGTGACGCAGGTCATGGTCGACAACCTCGCCCGCATCGTCGAGCAGAAGGCCTCCCCCGAGGAGGTGCTGCGCGACATGTCCCGGGAGGTCACGCGCCTCATCCCGCGCCGCCAGGGCTGATCAGCCGGCAGAGAACATGACCGGCGGCTTCGGCCGCCGGTCATTCCGGCAGCGCCGCTTCAGGGGTCGCTTCTCAGCAGAGCCATCTGTGACAGCCGGTGGCTCATAGCCCTGATGCCTGAACAGACAGTGTTGGTGCAGGGCGGGGAACGCATCCCGCTTTGACAAACACTACACCTTCGATTGAGCGCAAGACGAGCTGGCCGGTTCTGCATATCTCTCAAGGGGCCCGCCCGACCGTCGATACGGAGATGCGCCGGTTGAACATGCGACCTGCCATGGCGCGGTGGGTGATGGTGATCAGTGCGGAGCCGGGCAGGGCCTTCGCGATCAATTCGATGAGCATGTCCTCGGCCTCGGGCGATAGCGCGCTCGAGGCATCATGCATCAGGATCCAGTCGGGCCGGTGCAACAGCAGGCGGGCGAAGCCCAGCCGCTGCTGGTCCTCGATACCGAATTCCTGTTCCCACAGCGCGGTCGTGCCGAGGCGCGGCACGACCTGGGCCAATCCGACATCGACCAGAACCCGGGCGACCGCCTCGGGGGCAAAGCTCTCCGGCGGGCGCGGTTCCGCCAGCACTTCGAGCAGGGTCGCCTCCGGCAGATAGGGTCGATCAGCCATGAAGAACGGCGCGCTGTCCCGCGGCAGTTCGATCCGTCCCGCTCCCGAGATCGACAGTCCGGCGATTGCCCGAAACAGCGCCGCCGCGGCCTGGGGAGTGGCCTCCACGAGCACCCGCTCCCCCAGGCGGATCTCGGCGCTGAAATGCTCCAGCAGCACCTCGCCTGTGGGGGTCACCACGCTGAGATCGCGAAAGGCCAGCAGGGGTCCTTCCGCCGGCTCGCGTGACAGCAGGCCTGCACCCGTCACGGCGCGGCCTCCCAGGTCTTCGACCGCTTCCTGAAGCGCGAGCACACGCGCTGCCGAGGCTTCCCATTGAGCGATGCTGGAATAGTTGCCCGCCAGCCAGGACAGGGCTGCGGTCACCTGTCCAAAGGCGATGGTCACCTGCATCAGCGTTCCAAGGCTCATCTCGCCGTGCAGGTAGCGCGGCGCGAGGATCAGCAGCGGCAGGATGGTGGTGAGCAGCGCAAGGCCGGAGGAAAAGAAGATGAGGTTGCGGAAAGAGGCGGTCTGCACCGCCCAGGCGCCCCTGATCCCCTCGAAGGCGCGCGCCAGCCGGCGCCTCTCGCCGGCCTCCGCCCCGGTCAGTGCGATCGCCGGCGCATGGGCGATTACATTGACCAGACGGGCCCGATAGTTCGCCTCCGCCGCCTGGCGTCGGTCGGTCGCCCTTACAAGCGGGTGCCCGACCAGAGTCACGATGGCGGAACCGATGGCGGCATAGCCGAGCGCCACCCAGACCATGTGCCCAGGAAGGGTCAAGGACGTCCCGCCGACGGCGATCGTCAGCGGCCCGGAATACAGCCAGAGGACGCCGGCAAACAGGGTCAGCTGGATGAAGGCATAGAGCAGCGAGACCAGGAACTCGACCACCATCTCGCAGACCACCCGGATGTCCTCCGCGATCCGGCCGTCCTCGTTGTCGTGCTCGCCGGCGGTCAACCGCAAGCGGTAGTAGCGTCCGTCCGACATCCAGGAGTCGCGGACGATGTGGGTCAGATGGCTCCGCAGCACCATCTGCAATTGCATCTTGGTCTGCAGGCTCAGGCCCTGCAGGACCATCATGCCCGTCACGATAGCCGCCAGAATCCAGATCTGGCTGATCAGGCTGGCGAAGGATTTCGCTTCCAGCACATTGAAGAAATCGGCATTCCAGACCGCGAGGCGCAGCACCACCAGGACTTCTGTCACCGTGACCGCGCCGACAATGAGCGCCAGCGTCAGCGCTCTCCACCGCGCCGGCGTTGCGACGATGGCGCCAAGGAGCCGCAACATGCGGATCGCAGCCGGGCCCGGATGAAGCCGTCCGAGGAATCGCGCCCGCACGGCGGCGTCCTCGGCGAGTTGGGCCCTCAGCGCGGCGAGGTCGTGAAGCAACATGTCCGGGGCTCCGATGAGCATGACGGATGCACGACCCTGATGTCAGGAGACATGGTCCCCTTGCAAGCGATGGTCACGCGCGTAAACTCACATGAGTAGAACCTGAATATTCGCGCATTCAAGACTCCCCTTGATGTGCATCAAGTGCAAATATCCGCCTGTCTGATTTGCTTCCGATACTGGGAATTGGATGCCGCGATTGGTCCATCGCATACGCGCTGGGATCGCTTGAAACTATGGAGAAATGTCCATGTCGCTCGGAACCATTCTCGTTATCCTCTTGATTATCTTTCTGCTCGGCGGCTTCAGTGGCCGGTTCGGTGGATACGGCTATGGCTTTGGTCATGGCGGCGTGGGCGTGCTCGGCACGGTCCTGATCATCGTGGTGATCCTGATGCTGCTTGGGCGTCTCTGACCCACATCATCGCGTCAGCGCCCGGGTAGCACTGGGCGCGTATCCAGACGTGCGGGATTCGCGGCGGCCCGCACCGCAACTCTTGGTCTGTCCCGGCCGCGCGGGCCAACGGACAGCTCGACCCGATCGGCGTCCGGGCGCTGCAGGGCCGGCGAGCCGCCCTCTTGTGATCACATGGGATCAGTGGTGGCGTCACCGCGCAATCCCCGTGGAGGCTTGTTAAGGGGCAGGGCTCTGGCATAGGGGTGCAGCGTATGTTTCTCTCGATGGTGCTCTGTCCCGCGGACACCGTTGGCCGAATGCCCCTGGAGACCTGTCATCGTGATCCAAAGCAGCTCCGGAAGCGCGGCCGGGGATCGCCCGCGGGTGTCGATCGTCGCGCCTTGCTTCAACGAGGAAGAGACGATCGGCGAGTTTCATCGACGGGCGAAAGCGGCCGCTCTGGCGGCTGTCGCCGAGGATTTCGAGATCGTTCTGGTCGATGATGGTTCGACCGACAGGTCCTGGAAGCTGATCTCGCAGCTGGCGGCTCGAGACCCTTGTGTCGTGGCCGTGAGGCTGCGTCGCAACTACGGGCATCAGATGGCCGTGATGGCCGGACTGCAGGCAGCCCGTGGCGAGCGGGTCCTGCTGATCGACGCCGATCTCCAGGACCCTCCGGAACTCCTCGCCGGCATGATGGACCTGATGGATGGGGGCGCCGAGGTCGTCTATGGCAAGCGCGCCGCGCGCGTCGGCGAGACGCTGTTCAAGCGTGCGACCGCGGCGATCTTCTATCGCGTGCTCCGCACCCTCTCATCAGTCGACATTCCGGCCGACTCCGGTGATTTCCGCCTGATGAACCGGCGGGTCGTCGATATCCTTCTGTCGATGCCCGAGCAGCATCGCTTTACGCGCGGACTGGTGAGCTGGATCGGCGGCAGCCAGGTGGCGATCAGCTACGCGCGCGATCCCCGTTTCGCCGGCGAGACGAAGTATCCTCTGTCGAAAATGGTCCGCTTCGCCGTCGACGCGCTGACCTCCTTCTCGATCAAGCCCCTGCGACTCGCGACCTGGACCGGCTTTCTTGCCGTGTTCTTCGCCTTGTGCCTAATGGGCTACAGCGCGGTTCGCTGGGCGATGGGAGAGGTCGTCGACGGCTGGACCAGCCTGATCATGGCGGTCGCGGCCTTTTCCGCGGTCCAGCTCATCGTGCTCGGCATCCTCGGCGAATATGTCGGTCGGCTGGTGCTCGAATCCAAACGCCGGCCGCTCTTCATCATCGATACGATTCTGCGCGGAACGGGCTCGCAGGCTGCGGCTGGAGAGAGCGACGCCCACCCGTCCGGCGACACCCGGCAGGCTCTATGATCCGGCGGCTGGCATCCTTCATCGGCGTCGGCGTGGTGAATTCGCTGATCGATGCCGGCATCTTCGCGCTGCTCGTCAGTGTGGCAGGCGTCGCGCCGCTGCCGGCCCATATCATCGGCTTCCTGGCGGGCGCGCTGAACAGCTTCATCATGAATGGGACCATCACCTTCGGCCGGTCGATGGGGGACATCTTCAATCTCCGGCTGATCGTGCAGTTCGCTCTCACCATTCTGGTGCAGTTCCTGTTCGCAACCGGCGTCTTCTGGGCCGTTCTGCTTGCGTCAGGGTCGCCCTATGCCGCCAAGTTGGTGTCGATCGCTCTGACGACGATCCTCACGTTTGTTCTGCTCAGGCGGATATTTCGGAGACCGGGTTGATGTCGGCCATGTCCAGATGTACCGGCACACAGAAGCGCGCGCGATGCGATTGAACTCTCCTGGGGATGCTGGCTCACCACTTGTCCGGCTAGCCGTGATCCTCGCGCTCGTGTCGGTGGTCGTGCCGGTTCTGGTGGTCCGGCTGCCGACCCTGTGGGACTTTCCCAATCACCTGGTGCGTTACTGGATCCTGCTCGGCAATGCCGAAGGCACGCCTGTTGCCAGCATGTACAGGCCCGACTGGTCGCTGGCGCGTACGAATATCGGGTCCGATCTTCTGGCCGTCGGGCTGGGCCGAATCCTCCCGTTCGAAATGCTGACCCCGGTTCTCGTCGGCCTTGCCACCCTTCTGCCCCCGCTCGGAGCCATTGTTCTCAATCGTACCGTCTTCGGCGGGTGGCACTTCTGGCAGGTCGCCATCGTCGCCCTTGCATGGAACTTCCTGCTGATCTCGGGGCTGCTCAGCTTCCAGATCGCCTTGGGCGTCGCCCTGCTCGCCGCTGCCCTTGATCTAAGGCTGCGGCGGTTGCCGGTGTCTGGCCGATGGTGCGTTCGTCTCGTCCTGGCGAGCGGAATTCTCGTCATTCACGTCTTCGGGCTGCTCTTCTACCTGACCTTGGTCGTCGCCATCGACATCGGTCCCCGCCTGCCGGCGATCCGGCAGCCGAAGGTGCGAATGCTGATGTTCAGGCGCATGGTTCTGGCCGGTCTTGCGTGCTGCCTGCCCCTCGTCGTTCTCATTCTCGTCGCGGCGCGACTTCCGGGTGCGCATGAACGCGCGGAGGGAGAACATCTGTTCGAGACGACCCTGCACTTCTGGCCCCTCCTGTCGTTCGACCGGCTGGCGACCCTTCTGACGCCCTTCGGGACCTATTCGCTGATTGTCGATCTGCTGACGACGGCGATGATTCTCGGACTCTTGATCCGCTCCATGTGGCGCCGGCAGATGCGGTTGCATGTCGGGCTTTTCACTCTCGGAACCTTGGTTCTTCTAGCCTCGCAGTTCATGCCGAACGTGGCATTCGGGACCGCCCTCATCGATGCTCGCTTTCCCGTCATGGGCGTGCTGATGGTCGCCGCCGGGGTGAGACCCGAAGTCTCGGTCGATCACCGCAAGGGCGGGCTCATTCTCGCCGTAACCCTGGCGCTCGTTCTCGCGCGGTCCGGCTGGCACGGATATATCTGGATCGAGCGTCAGGGCGACTTGCGATCGGTGGAGGCGGCAACCCGGACGATGCCACCCGGCTCGGCCGTGATGCTTGCCGAGAGCCGTCCTGACAACAAGACCAAGTGGCTGGCGGCGCCAATCGGGCGCTATTCCTTGGGGCGGCCCATCTATTGGCACGTGGGAACCACCATCGTGATGACCCGCCACTCCTTTGTGCCGACCATCTTTACCGCCGCCGGCAAGCAGCCGCTCGAGGTCTTGCCGCCGTGGAAGGATCTGTCGGTGCCCGAAGGCGCCCTTCCATCTGTCGATGATCTGGACGACTTGAGGCCCGCGGTGCTGTCCGAATTTCCCTACCTCAGGGACTGGCGATCGCGCTTCGACTACGTTCTGCTGGTCAATGCGGACATGCCCTCATGGAGGCTGCAGATCGAGCAGGTCCCCGGACTGAGCCTCGTCAGCGACAAGGGCTTCGCACGGCTCTACCGAATCGATCGCCAACCCTGAGGTCGTGGCGGGCGTCGGCCGCAGGTGCCGCTCCCCGCGGCTCAGCCCCTCATCCGGCGGGCGGCCATCTCGCCGATCATCACGCAGGTGAAATGCAGGTTGGCGCGGCAGTCGGTCGGCATAATTGAGGCGTCGGCGACACGCAGTCCGGCAACGCCGCGCACCTTCAGATCGGGGTCGACGACGGCCAGCGGATCGCCCGAGGCGCCCATGCGGCAGGTGCCGGCGGCGTGCTGGATGTCCCAGGCCTCTGTCAGCGTGAGGGCGTCGAGTTCGTCGTCGGGCAGGGCGGCGGCCCTGGCAAAGTCCATGCCGCTGTCGCCGAAGGTGACCGTCGAGGCGATCCCCGTCACTGCGGGATGATCGACGATGGCCGCGAGCCGCCTGACGCCGTCGCGCATGCGCAGCCGGTCGCGCGCGTCGTCGAGCATGTTCTCCTCGACCACGGGGTTGGCGTCCGGATCGGGGGAGGCGAGGCGCACCTCGCCGCGCGAAAAGGCGTCGTAGAGCGCCACGCCGATGGCGCCCTGGGAGGAGGGGCGACCCTCCGACAGTCCCCGGTGATTGAAGCCGATCATGATCATGTCGCGCTCGCCGCCGTCGGCGAGGCGCGAGGAGTAGGTCACACAGCAATTGGTGTGGCGGGCGTCCGGCGATTGCGCCGCGGCCTGCGGGCGAAGCGCCAACGTCGCCCGGAGGATGGGGTGATCCATGAAGCCGCGCCCGACCGCCGCAACATCGGCGATGACGGGAAGGCCGAGCGCGGCGAGATCGTCGGCCTTGCCGATGCCGGAGCGCATCAGGATGGCCGGGCTGTGGATGGCGCCGGCTGAAAGCACGACCTCGCGCGCGTGGATGTCCTGCCAGTCGCCGCCGCCGAAGCGCACGCGGACACCGGTGGCGCGCGCGCCGTCGAACAGCACCCGGTCAACCAGCGCCTCGCTGCGGATCTCCAGGTTGGACCGGCCGCGCGCGGGCTCGAGGTAGCCGTCATTGGTGGTGACGCGCAGGCCGTCGCGGCTGTTGATCGGGTAGCAGGAGACGCCCTCGCCGGACGGGGCGTTGAGGTCCTCCTTCCACGGATAGCCGCTGTCGAGAGCCGCCGCGCGCAGGGCGCGGTCGACGCTGCCCCATTCATCGATCGGCGCGCGATGGACGGGCAGGGGGCCGCCGCGACGCTGGCCGGGGCCCGTCCCCGTCACCGGGTCGTCCTCGATGGCGTCGAAGAGCGGCAGGACGTCGGCCGCCGACCAGCCGGTGCAGCCGAGCGCGCCCCAGCCGTCGAAGGCCTCCGGCACGCCGCGGATGGCGATCTGGGCGTTCACCGTGGAGCTGCCGCCCATGGTCTTGCCGCGCCAGTAGAACTTCGGCTCCTGCGTGCGGGTGCGGCGGGTCATGAGGCCCGGCCATTGCCACTCCGCCTGATGGCGGGGGTCGTGCATGAAGGGGACGATGTTGGCGCTGCGCAGGACGTGCGGCGCCTCGCTGGCGCGCCAGTCTCGGCCGGCCTCCAGCAGCAGCACGCGCCGGCCGGCATCATCCGAGAGCCTCGCCGCCAGCGCTGCGCCCGCCGAGCCCGCGCCCACCACGATCGCGTCATACATGCCATCGCCTCCGCCTGATCCTCGTCATAGAGCCTGTCGATCATCTCGGCTATGCAGGGGCGCGCGGGGCGGGGTTTCGGAGGCGGCGTGGAATGACCGGCGACCATGCCAGGGAGGCACGGGGCGACACCGCGGAGGTTCTCGCCTTTCTCATGCGGGAAGCCGGCGCTGGCGCTGAACGCGTCACGACGCATATCTCCCACGTGGTCATCGGGCGCGACGTCGTGTTCAAGCTGAAGCGGCCGGTAAGGCTCGCCTATCTCGACTTCTCGACGGCCGAGCGGCGGCTGCTGTTCTGCGAGCGCGAATTCCGCCTCAACCGGCGCACGGACCCCGGGAGCCTGATCTACCAGGGCGTCAGCCGCATCACCCGCGCATCCGACGGCGCCCTGGTCTTCGACGCTGACGGCGCCCTGGTGGATGCGGTCGTGCGGATGCGGCCCTTCGATCAGCATGGCCTGCTCGACCGGCTGGCCACCATCGGCCCGCTGGAACCGGAGTTGGTGGAGAGGCTCGCGGCCGAAATCGTCGCGCTGCACGAACAGGCGGAGGTGTCGGGCGACAGTCAGGGGGCCGCCCGCATGGCGCGGGTGCTGGACGTCAACGCCGCGGCCTTCGTCGACAGCGGCCTCATGGATGCGGCAGCCGCGGGTGCGCTCGATCGCCAGTTCCGCGCAGTGCTCGTTCGGCACGCGGCCCTGCTCGACCGGCGCGCCGGGGAGGGGCAGGTCCGCCGCTGCCATGGCGACCTGCACCTGCGCAACATCTGCGTGATCGGCGGCCGCCCGGTGATCTTCGACTGCCTCGAGTTCGACGAGGATCTCGCCACCACGGACGTGCTCTACGATCTCGCCTTCCTCATCATGGATCTCTGGCACCGGGAACAGAAACCAGCGGCGAACCGGCTGCTGAACCGCTACTGCGATGCGACCGGCGAGACAGAGGGGCTGGCCCTCGTTCCCTTCCTCGTCGCGGTCCGGGCGGCGGTGAGAGCCCATGTCACCGCGTCGGCCGGAGGGGCCGGGGAGGAGGCCGAAACCTATCTGGCGCTGGCGCGGCAGGCGCTGGCCGGGACGCCTCCGGTGATGGTGGCCGTCGGCGGCCTCAGCGGCTCGGGCAAGTCGAGCCTTGCCGCCGCACTCGCCCCGCATCTCGGAGCGCTGCCCGGTGCGCGCATCCTCTCGAGCGACCGGCTGCGCAAGGCGCATTTCGGGGTGGCGGCGCAGCATCGCCTCTCGCCAGAGGCTTATCGCCCCGAGGTGTCGCATGCCATCTATGCGGCGATGAGGGCAGGCGCGGTGGCCGTGCTGGCCGCTGGCAGCGCCGTCATCGCCGACGCGGTCCACGCACGGCCCGGAGAGCGTGATGCTATGGAAGCGCTGGCCGGCGCGTCCGGCGTGCCCTTCTTCGGCGTCTGGCTGGACGTGCCCTCCGACCGGCTCAAGGCGCGCGTGGAGGCCCGGCGCGGTGATCCCTCGGATGCGACGGTTGCGACCGTCGAGACGCAGCTCGGCTACGATCTCGGCGTCATCGGCTGGCATCGCTTCGATGCGGCGCGGCCGCAATGCGAACTGGCGGCGGAGATCGCCGCCCTGGTTCAGGCGTAGCGGCGGCGGATCAGCAGGCTGGAGGCGACGGTGAGGATCAGCGTCGCCGTCATCAGGATGAACGACACCGCGCCGCCGAACGGCCAGTTGTTCTGCTGGGCGAAGGTGGAGAAGACCAGCGGACCCATGGTCTGGAACTTCGGCCCGCCGAGCAGCACCGGCGTCGCATAGGCGTTCATCGCCAGAATGAAGGTGAGGATGACGCCGGCGAGGATGCCGGGCAGCGCCAGCGGGAAGAGGACCCGCGTCGCCATGGTCATGGGCGGCGCGCCGAGGGAAAAGGCCGCCTCCTCGACATTGCGGTCGATGCCCTCGATGACGCTCTGCAGCGTCAGCACCATGAAGGGCAGGTTCACCGCGATGATGCCGATGACGACCGCCATCTCCGTGTACATGATCTCGATGGGCTCGGAGATGACGCCCATTCCCATCAGCGTCGAGTTGACGAAGCCGCGCGAGCCGAAGGCGACCATCCAGCCGGCGGCGCGCACCGCATTGCCGACGAAGAGCGGCAGCACGATCGCCATGACCAGCAGGTTCTTGAAGCGGGACTGGGAGCGCGCCAGCACATAGGCCAGCGGAAAGCCGAAGAGGAGGCAGAAGATGGTGCAGGCGACCGCGACGCGGATCGTGCGCCACAGCACCTGCAGGTAGAAGGGGTCGGTGAAGAACTTGACGTAGTTGTCGATGGTCAGGGCGTCGACCATCAACTGACCCGGAACGAAGGCGTTCAGGCTGTAGCGGAAGAGGATCGCGATCGGCACCATGAGGCCGA
>CAZEZD010000068.1:1782-10499 GCA_964516115.1 uncultured Hyphomicrobiales bacterium | reverse complement strand
GCGGCGATCGAGGACATGTACCACGTGATGGCGATCGCCAATTACGAGGACCGCTTCGTCATCCCGACCAGCCACCGCGAATGGACGGAGGACGCCTACGAGCTGCGTGGCTCGTGCGGCTTCTCCTTCGGCAACGGCTGCTCGGACGGCGATTCGAAGCCGAGCCTGTTCGGCAAACCCAAGGCCAAGAACCCGATGGAGATCGTGTGATGAAGACCTTCAAGGTTCTCTCGGCGCTCGCCGCCTATCCGAGCGCGGCGATGGTCGCGGCCATCCCCGCCATGCGCCAGGTGCTGGAGGCGGAAGGCCTCCTCGGCTCACCCGCCCGGCGGCTCATGGAACCCCTGCTCGCGGATCTCGCGGGCGGTGACCTCATGGACCTGCAGGAGCGCTACGTATTCCTGTTCGACCGGACCCGCTCGCTGTCGCTGCACCTGTTCGAGCATGTGCACGGCGAGAGCCGGGACCGCGGTCAGGCCATGGTCGATCTGAAGCAGCTCTATGAGGCGGCCGGCTTCGAACTGAACACCTCGGAGCTGCCGGACTACATCCCGGCCTTCCTGGAATACCTGTCGCTCAGGCCGGCAGACGAAGCCGTCTCCTTCCTCGGCGAGACCGTGCACATCCTGATCACGCTGGCGGCGCGGCTGGAGAAGCGTTCCTCGCCCTATGCCGGCCTGTTCCGGGCCATGGTCGCGCTCTCCAAGGCCAAGCCGAAGCCGGAGGACATGGCCGCCATCGTCGCAGACGACGGCATCCAGCCGGACGATCTCGAGGCCCTCGACGCCGTCTGGCAGGAGGAGGAGGTCACGTTCGGCCCCGGCGCGGCGGCGGCCGCCTGCGGCAAGGACACGCTCGGCGCCAAACTGCGCGCCGCCAACCGACCGGCCGAGGGCATGACGCCCCCTGCCCCCGCCGGCGTGCGCACCGTCGTCACGCACAACCGCCTCCCCATTGCCTGAAGGAGCCCGCGTCATGGCCGCCACGCTCAATCACATCGTCTTCGGATGGTATCCCTACTTCGCCCTCACCGTGTTCCTCGCCGGCAGCCTCATCCGCTTCGACCGCGAGCAGTACACGTGGAAGGCCTCGTCCTCGCAGATGCTCCGCACGGGCCAGCTGCGCTGGGGGTCGAACCTCTTCCACATCGGCATCCTCGCGATCTTCGCGGGGCATCTGGTCGGCCTGCTGACGCCGATCCAGGTCTTCGACGCTGTTGGCATCTCGCACGGCGCCAAGCAGGTGCTGGCGATCGTGGCAGGCGGCATCGCCGGCATCGCCTGCTTCATCGGCCTTGTGCTGCTGCTGCACCGGCGGCTGTTCGACGCGCGCATCCGCGCCACGTCGTCCTTCGCCGACACGGCGATCCTGGTGATCCTCTTCGTGCAGCTCTGCCTCGGGCTCCTCACCATTCCCTTGTCGCTCGGTCACCTCGACGGCCACGAGATGGTGAAGTTCATGACCTGGGCGCAGGGCATCGCCTACCTGCAGCCGGGCGCCTCGCAGGCCATCGCCGATGTGAACCTCATCTTCAAGGCGCACATCTTTCTCGGCCTGACGATCTTCCTGATCTTCCCCTTCACCCGGCTCGTCCACGTCTGGTCGGCGCCGGTCTGGTACCTCGGCCGCCGCGGCTACCAGATCGTCCGGACCCGCGACGGACGGCGCGTCGCCCCCGCGACCAAGTGAACCGGCCCAGACGGCTGACCACACACACAAGGATCGTGTCATGAGCGCGACTGCCCCCGTCCGCACCCTCATCGCCAAGCCGCCACGCCAGCGCGTCAGCGTCAACGGCATCGCCATCGCCGGCCAGGACATCCTGCGCGAGGCCCGCAATCACGCCAACGAGCGCCCCGCCGACGCGTGGAACGCGGCGGCGACGGCTCTGGTCGTGAAGGAACTGCTCGTCCAGGAGGCCCGCCGGCTCGGCGTCGCCGGCACTCCCGCCAGCGACGGCGAGGGCCGGATGGAAACCGACGAGGAGGCGGCCATCCGCACCCTCGTCGAACGCGCGGTGACCGTGCCGCAGGCCTCGGCCGAGGAATGCCGGCGCTACTACGAGAACCACCGGGCGCGCTTCCGCTCGGCAACGCTGACGGAAGCCGCGCATATCCTGCTGGCGGCAGCGCCGGAAGACCTCGAGGCACGGCAGGCCGCGGCCGCCACGGCCCAGAGCCTATGCGACCGGCTCACCGCCGATCCGGATGCCTTCGCGGACCTCGCCCAAGCGCATTCGCAATGCCCGTCCGCCGGACAGGGCGGATCGCTCGGCCAGTTGCTGCCGGGAAGCACGGTGCCCGAGTTCGAGACAGGGCTGGCGAACCTCGCGCCCGGCGAGATCTCGCGCCAGCCGGTGGAGACCCGCTTCGGCTATCACGTCGTGCGCGTCGAGCGGCGGATCGAGGGACGCGACCTGCCCTTCGAGCTCGTCCATGACCGCATCGCGGCCTATCTGCACGAAGCAGCGGGGCATCGCGCTCAGGCCCAGTACATCGCCCGCCTCGTGTCGGCCGCCGACATCAAGGGGTTCGACATGGCCGGCGCCGCCGACCACCGCGTTCACTGAGGAGGACAGGATGCTGCTCGGCGACCTTCTCGCCCGCTTCAACGACCCGCTCGTCGCCGAACAGGCCCTGGCGGGCCTCGACGACCTGACGCTCGTCACCGCCGTCACGGTGAAGGCCGATGCCGCGGGCCTGTCGACAGGGCTCTATGCGGCCGAATGCGTCGAGACCTATGCCGATACTGCCACCGACGAGGAGTGGGCGACACTGATCGGACAGATGGCGCGATCGGACGACCCCGGCGGCATCCTGCTGAAGCGGGCGCTGTCCGCTTCGTGCAGCGGCGGGGGAACCTGCGGCTGCGGGGGAACCCACGCATGAACGCCCTCACCCCGCCACGCGACACCGGACCCGGCGCGGCCTCGTCCCGCCGGGCGGGATCGGCGTTGCACCCGCCGCTGGTGGACTCCTTCGGCCGGGCGATCACCTATCTCAGGCTGTCGGTGACCGACCGCTGCGACCTCCGCTGCTTCTACTGCATGTCGGAGCGGCCGGAGTTCCTGCCCAAGCGCGACCTCCTGACCCTGGAAGAACTCGACCGCCTCGCCTCCGCCTTCATCGCGCGCGGCGTCCGCAAGCTCAGGATCACCGGCGGCGAGCCCCTTGTCCGGCGCGGCGTGGTCGACCTGATGCACGAACTCGGACGGCACCTTGCATCAGGCGCGCTCGACGAGCTGACGCTCACCACCAATGGCAGCCAGCTCGTCCACCATGCGGCGGCGCTCGCCCGCGCCGGCGTGCGGCGTGTCAACGTCTCGCTCGACACGCTGAACGCCGACCGGTTTGTGGCCATCACCCGACGCGGACGCCTCACGGACACGCTCGCGGGTATCGAGGCGGCCCGGGACGCTGGCCTCGCGGTCAAGATCAATGCCGTGGCGCTCGCCGGCGTCAACGACGACGAATTCCACCGCCTGGTGGAGTTCGGCCACGGGCGCGGCATGGACGTCACCTTCATCGAGGTCATGCCCATCGGCGAGACGGGGTTCGGCCGGGCCGATCACTTCATCCCGCTCGCCCAGGTGCGCGAGAGGCTGGAACGCCACTTCACTCTGACGCCCAGCCTTCACCGCAGCGGCGGCCCGGCTCGCTATTGGCAGATAGCCGAGACGGGCCGTCGTGTCGGCTTCATCGCGGCCACCACCTGCAATTTCTGCGCGGCCTGCAACCGGGTCCGCGTCACCGCCACCGGCCAGTTGGAAGCCTGCCTCGGCCGCGAGGAGGGCACAGACCTCAAGGCGGCCCTCAGGTCCGATCCGGGAGACGAGGCCCTGCACCGCGCGATCGATGCTGCCATCGCCGCCAAGCCCGCCGGTCACGCCTTCTCCGACGGATGGAGCGCGCCGGCGACGCGCCGCGGCATGCACGTCACGGGAGGCTGACGCCGTGATCCTCGACCCCCTGTTCGACCGCAACGTCGCCTGGGCGCAGCGCAAGACGCGCGACGATCCCACCTATTTCGTCCGCATGGCCGAGCAGCAGTCGCCCAACTACATGTGGATCGGCTGCTCCGACAGCCGCGTCACCGCCAACGACGTGCTCGGTCTCGATCCCGCCGAGGTCTTCGTCCAGCGCAACATCGCCAACATGGTCCACACCAGCGACATGAACCTGCTCGCGGTGCTGGAGTTCGCCATCGAGACGCTCAAGGTCGGCCATGTGATCGTCTGCGGCCACTACGGCTGCGGCGGGGTCAGGCGGGCGCTCGGCGACGACCGGTCGGCCCTGGTCGACCACTGGCTCCAGCCGCTGGTCATGTAATACCGTAAGCACCAGCCGCTGTTTGCGCAGATCGGCGACGAGCGCCGTCGGCTCGACCGCATGTGCGAGCTCAACGTGCGGATGCAGTTCCACCGCGTCGCCCAGACGCCGATCATCGAGGCGGCCTGGGCGCGCGGGCAGCCGCTGCATGTCCATGGCTGGATCTACGGTGTCGAGGACGGGCTGTTGCGCGAAGAGGAACCGCCGATCACCTCGCTGGAGGAGCGCGACCGGCTCTCGAACATCGACCAGTGCGCCACCAGCACCAGCGAGCCCGCCAGCGACATGCGCCGCCATGCCGTGGAGGCCTTCACGGCCATTCCGGCAGACGGAGGCGCTGTCCCGCCCTGCTGTCAGGCAGGACACGGGATGACGGATGCGAAGGCCCCCTGATGCATCGCGCCTGGGCTGCGCCGCCGCCATTTCCGTCAAGCTGATTTCGCAGTTTGCCTGGCTGAATCGTCAGTGGGTGAGCATCGCCTTGAGCAAGGCTATGACGGCGATCGACAAGGCGAGCAGCACACCTGCGAAGAACGGCCATGGCGACACAGGCTCCCGCGCAACCCACGCCGCGACGGGACCAAGGAACGACAGCCGCAGGAGCGTGGCGCCGATCGCGATGGTCCAGGCGACCCCTCCTTCAACCCATCCGAGCCACGCAGCAACAAGGACGACGGTTGGAACAATCGTGGACGTGACGATCGGCACCGCGTCCCGCAAATCATGTTTGAATGTTGCATACAATCCGCTGCCGTCGGGATGACGCAGGAGGTGCGCGAAGAGATCCGCACCCACGTGGGCAACGAACGTCGAAAGCCCTACCCCCAGGACGTACAGGAACGCCTTGGTGCTTTGCAGGCTGTCCGGCGACAGAGGAACCAAGGCCGACAGAACGAGGATGTTCCCGTAAATGAACGCTGATATGCGCCTGACAGGAATGTCTGTCCTTGGTTGAGGGCGATCTGGAGTGATGATGGACATTGGAAGCCCTGCGATGGTGGGGACATTCATCCCTGTTGATGCCAGGCGGCTTCCAGGTTTCACGTCGGTTCAGGCGGCGCTTGAAGCAGCGTGGGCTGCGAACCAAGCACCGCCTGATCTTGTCCGATGTGATCGCGTACGAGACCGATCTCAGGCCGCGAGTGCTTCCTTGGTCAGTTCCCAGGCCTGGCCGAGCTTCTTCGAGCGCACGTCCAGTTCCGCGTTGACGTCAGCAATGCGCTTTTCGATCCGTGCCTTGGCACGGCCGGTCGCAGTCTGCGCCTGATCCTGAAGCGTCTTGATCCGGGCATCGGCTTCCGCCTTGGCCTGATCGAGTCGTGCCTTGGCCTGCTCCTGGGTCGCCTTGATCTGCGACTTCACCAGTTCGATGTCCTTCTGAATGGCAGCGCGGTTCTCGGCCACGGCATGCTCGAGTTCATCGTTGAGCGCTTTCAGATCGGCCTTGAGAGCAGCGCCCTCGCGCGCCAGCTGGTCGCCGACCACTTCGCCGCGCAGCCGTCTGAACACCATGCCGCCGAGCTTGTTCAGGCTCGTATCGACCGGAGCAGTCCAGCTCTCCTCGATTTCGGCGAGAACGGCGACCTTGCCGGACGTGAGGGTCTTCGAGACGTCGTCCAGGAACGTCACATCGACGCCGCTCTTGTTCAGGTCGAAGACAAAGCCTGCCAGGCCGCCGAGAGAGGCACCGATGGCCATTCCGGCCGGCCCGCCAAGGATCCCGACCATGCTGCCGGTGAGCAGTCCCACCGCGGTGCCGACCGGCCCCGTCTCGACGGCCTGCCTGAGTTCGATCTTTCCGGTGTTGTCCTTGGCGATCACCGCCGACGAGTAGAGACAGATATCTCCATTCCGGTGCAGATCCTTCAGGGCGCTGAGCCCTTCGAAGGCCGTGGCTTCGCGGTCGAAAACCGCAACGATCATCTTGTTCATGGGTATAGTTCCTTCTGTTTGGGTTTATGGGTCGTCAGGTGGGTGGATTTTCACCCCTGTCGGCGGCCGCGCGCCTGTCGGCTGACGGCACTGGTCGCTCCCCGTCGCGACCGCAGGTGATCGCGACGTCAGTTCGGTCGAATTCACGGGCTGTCCGGCACCGAGCGGTTAAGGGGAACTGGCCTGCCCATCGGCGACCCCGACAGGAAACGATCCGCCAGTTGGCCGAACGATGAGCCACCGCCTATTGAGCGGGACTGATCGCTCGCTTGAACGCCTCACGCGCGGCTTGATTGGCGCGATCGAACGTGGCGCGTGTTTCAGACAGCGCGGAGTTGAGGGCCGACCAGGATTCCGTTCCCGCCCGGGCGAGGTCCTGGAGCTTGGTCTCGGCAGTCGCGGCGTCGGTCTTCATGCGCGAGACGGTCGCATCGATTTCCCGCCGGCGCTCGACGGCGAACTCCTTCGCGGCGGCCTGCAGCTTGTCCGCCGTGTCGCGCCACGCATTCAGCTGAGCGGTGACCTGGCTCTGAAAAACAGCCTGTTGCTGCTCGAATCCGGCGCCGAATGTCTCAAGGTATTTCCTGGTCTCTCCCTCGAAGGTCTTCCATTCGGTCTCGAGCCTTGCCTTGGCGCCCTCGGCCGTGGCCTCCCCCGCTTCAGCCAGCTTCGTCACGGCGGCTTCGAATTCGTCCCGCTTCTTCTTCAACTCGGCAATGAACTGGTCGGCCTTGACGCGGGTATCCACCTGCATCTGCGCGGACTTGTTTTCGAGCGAGGTCAAGGTGGCATCCATCTCGTCAATCCGCTCTTTGGCCCAGCTGAGAAAGAAGTGAGCGCTGCTGGTTTGGGTGGGCATCGGACTGGTCCTCTCGATGTGAAGATTAACTGTCTTGGAGTTTGCCCGCCCAAGGTCCGGAGTTCTGTCCGATTTCGGACATCCGCGTCGAAAAGGAGCCGATCGATTGACCTCGATCAATGAGAGACCCGCGCGACTACCCGTTTTCTCAATGCCTCGCGCTCCTGCAGGGGCGCTGGTCCACCGGGGCCCGCTCGATATGATATGGTGGCCGATGCCTGCCAGCCTTGGGCTTCAGGCGTCGAAGCCTGTTCCACAACCTTCCGTTGTTCAGTCCGTCAGAGGTATGCCGCCATGCATGTGACCTCTAACGTTTCGGCCGCACCGCCCCATGACCGGAGGGGCATCAACAATCGCCTGCTGCTTGCGTTGCCTCCCGCGACGCTGGACCGGATACTGCGGCTTTCCGAACCCGTGAGCCTGGTCCAGGGGCAGAGACTCGATACCTCTGGCCGGCCGATCACGCACATCCATTTCATCAACCGAGGCCTCGTTTGTATTGCCAAGACGATGGAAGACGGAAAAACGGTGGAGATTGGCGCCGTCGGCATTGAAGGCGTCGCCAATCTGCTGCCGCTGGTTGGTGTCGACAGGACGATCCTTGACGTGGTCGTGCAAATTCCGGGAACGGCCCTTCGCATGGGGTGTGATGCCATGCGACGCGAGCTCGCCAATGATGACGCACTTCGCCAGGTCGTTCAGAATTACGTCCGCTTCGGGCTGAGCGAACTTGCGCGGCACATCGCCTGCAACCGTTTGCACCATATCGAGCAACGCTGCTGTCGCTGGCTGCTGATCGCGCAGGACCACGCCCTGTCAGACGAGTTTCCCCTGACGCACGAATCCCTTGCGATGATGCTGGGCTATCAGCGCGCCGGAGTTTCGACCGCGATGCACGCGCTGGTGAAAGCCGGGTTCATCAGGCACAAGCGAGGGGCTGTGATCGTCGTGGACCGGCCGGGCCTCAAGGCTGCAGCATGTGGCTGTTATCGCGAGATGCAGGACGAGCTCGACGAATTCCTCCCGCGATGCAAGCCGGCGTGAGGCTGTGATCCTGGCGAAGTCGGGAGTGTTCGCCGTCACCTGGCTCTCCATAGGCGAGAACGCATGTGCACGGCCATGTGTGCCAC
The DNA here is from genome assembly GCA_964516115.1 of uncultured Hyphomicrobiales bacterium. Lineage (GTDB taxonomy): Bacteria > Pseudomonadota > Alphaproteobacteria > Rhizobiales > Phreatobacteraceae > Phreatobacter. The sequence continues at coordinate 2,250 of CAZEZD010000068.1, read as the reverse complement.
CGAACCAGCAAGCCCGCCAGCGCCATGCGCCGCCACGCCGTGGAGGCCTTCACGGCCATTCCGATCGATGGGGGCTCAGACGTGTCTTGCTGCCAGCCTGGGAACGCGCCGGCCGATACAGGGGACCAATGAAGCTCAGGGCCGGCGGAAGAAGCCATGGGCCGACGTCGGAGACCTGAGACGAACCGCAGCGCCCTGCCGGCCGTAGATGGTACGATGTCCTGCCGGCAAGGGTCGACCATGCAGCCCGACGAAAAGCCGACCGTCTTCTACGACGGTTCCTGCCCGCTCTGCCGGGCCGAGATCGACCTCTATCGTCGCCAGGATGGCGAGGGACGGGTGTGCTTCGTGGACGTGTCCGCGCTGGATGCGCCGCTGGACCCGCGCCTGACCCCGTCGACGGCGATGGCGCGTTTTCATGTGCGCGACGCGGATGGAGCCATGCAGTCGGGCGCGGCGGCCTTCGTG
>CAZEZD010000068.1:0-1772 GCA_964516115.1 uncultured Hyphomicrobiales bacterium | reverse complement strand
GGTCGGCGATTCCCGCCTGGCGCCTTGCCGCGCGGATCGCGCGTCTTCCGGGAGTCACGCCCTTGCTGGAGCTCGGCTACCGGGCCTTCCTGCCGGTCCGCCCCTTCCTGTCGCGCGCCTTCGGTCGATGGAAGCGGCGCAGCAGCCTCAGGGCCTGATGCGCCCGGCCACGGCCCAGTCGCCGCCCCGGCGCTGGAGCACGATGCCCTCGCCCGACGCAGGAAAGATGCCCGTCAGGGCGGTGATGTTCACCTGATGCGTCACTACGACCAGCGCGCCCGGCCCGTTCCAGGCCGCCAGGATCCGACGCGCCGCAAGGGTCTGAGCCTCACCCCGGCTGCGCGCCGAGAAGAACGAATTGAAGGCGGGTTCCTCGCTGGCACGGCCCGGAAAGGCCAGCTCCGCCGTCTCGCGGGTCCGGCACCACTGCGACGCGAGCACCGCGCCGACCCGGACAGACCGCTGTGCGAAGGCGCCACCAATCCTGGCGGCCTGCGCCCGTCCTGCGTCATCGAGATTGCGCTGGCTGGCACAGTCGCCGATCCGCATGTCCGGGGGATCGCCTCCGCCCGGCGCATTGGCGTGACGGAACAGGACGACGCCGCCCGAGGCGAGAACCTGCCAGGCCCGCTGCTCCGCGTCCTGCGCTGCGAGCGGGGCGGCAGAAGCCACCAGTCCGCCTAACGCAGCCAGCAGCATCAAGCGGCGTCCCAGCCCGTCGAGAATTCGTCCCATCGTGCCTTCCTGACGGCCTACATACGCGGCGCAGGCTACGGCGGATCGCCGATCGTGAGAGGCCTCATTGCGCGCATCGAGCCAAGACGGCCGCCGGCCGCACGCGGGACTCCGCTCATGCCTCTCGGCTGGCGCATGCTGTCCGCGGTGGCGGGATGGACGGAATGGTGGGGGAAGCAGGACTCGAACCTGCGAAGGCGTAGCCAGCGGATTTACAGTCCGCCCCCTTTGCCGCTCGGGACATTCCCCCGTCCCAGTCCCGTGGGGCCGAAGCCCTTGGGGTGTGGCGCGCTTGATAGGGACGCCCCCCCGCCCTGTCAACCGGCAAAGCAAAACGGCGGCGCCGCACCATTGCGAAGGCGGCCTCCGCATGGGAAGAGGGCGCATGACGACATCTCCTCCCAAGGGGCCCAAGAAGCCCTTCCGTCCCTTCTCCAAGCCCGGCAAGCCCTTCAAGGGGCGTGGCGGACGCGTGCTGCGCGAGCCTGCTCCCGAGTTCGAGACGGGCACGGTGCTGCTCTATGGCTGGCACACGGTGTCGGAGGCCCTGCGCAACAAGAACCGCCGGATCCGCCTGCTGCTCGCCACCGAGAACGGCGCCAAGCGCCTCGACGAGGAAGGTATCGCGCACGAGGCGACGATCGTGCCGGTGCGCGACATCGACAAGCGGCTCGCAGCGACGCCCGATGCGGTGCATCAGGGCCTGTTCGCCGAGGCGGACGCTCTCGATGCACCCTATATCGATACGATGCCCGCCGAGGGCGTGCTGCTGCTGCTCGACCAGATCACCGATCCGCACAATGTCGGGGCCATCGTGCGCTCGGCCGCGGCCTTTGGCGTCAAGGCCATCGTCACCACCAACCGGCATTCACCGGAAGCCACGGGCGTGCTCGCCAAGAGCGCCTCGGGCGGCCTTGAGCACGTGCCCTTCGTCACCGTGCAGAACCTCTCCCGTGCCATAACGGAACTGAAGGAGCGCGGCTTCCAGATCATCGGGCTCGACAGCGAGGGCGAGGAAGACCTCGACGCGGTGAAGC
>CAZEZD010000067.1:0-10605 GCA_964516115.1 uncultured Hyphomicrobiales bacterium | reverse complement strand
TCCTGTCGGGGCTCGAGGCATCGAACGAGCCGGGCAAGTTCCTCAACGAGCGGCTGATGAACGATCTGAGGCCGACGCTCTTCCTCGCGCAGCTCTCCAACCTTCTCGCCGGAAACATCTCCATCGTTCATGGGGTGGTCGGTTCCTCGCGCACCTTCATGGGCGAGGAAATGGCGGGCGTCGACGCGGTGCGCATCGCCCTCGGCCGCTGCCATGCCGGGCAGGGCGACATCTTCCTCGTCGGTGGCGCCTATTCGGCGGAGCGGCCGGACACGATCCTGCACTTCGAGCTCGGTCACATGAACTGGACCAGGCCCTGGGCGCCGGTCTGGGAGCGCCCGAAGGACGGCGGCGGCACCATTCTGGGTTCGGTCGGCGCCTTCCTCGTGATCGAGGCGCGCGAGCATGCCGAAAGGCGTGGCGCCAAGCCGATCGCGAAGCTGACAAAGGTCTCCTCCGACCGCACCCGTCGCAAGGACGGGGATGCCGAGCACTCCATGGCGGTGCAGTGGAACGACATTTCGCCGGGCCTCATTCCCGGCGCAACGGTCGTCGTCTCCGGCGCGACGGGCGTGAGCGAGCCGGTCGCCATCGAGCGCGATCTCCTCGACCAGCGCCGCGTACCGACGCGGGCGACGGGATCGGTCATCGGCCACAGCGTCGAGGCGACCTTCCCGGCCAATGTGGCGCTGGCTGCCATGATGGTGCAGCGCGGCGAGGCCGTGCCGCCGATCGGCGCATCGAAGGACGAGGCGCGCATGACCCGCAAGGTGAAGCAGGCCGTGGTCACCTCGGTCGGCCACTGGCGCGGCGAGGGCATGGCCCTCGTCGAAGCGGTCTGAGGAGGGCGCGATGGCTGCCATGAAAGACAAGCACGGCCGTCCCGTCGTCGTCGTCACCGGGATGGGCGTCGTCACCTCGCTCGGCAAGGGCAAGGACGAGAACTGGACGAAGCTGACAGCGGGCGAGTCGGGGATCCACACCATCACCCGCTTCCCGATCGAGGGCCTGCGCACGACGATCGCCGGCACCGTCGATTTCGTGCCCTTCGAGAACGCGCCGGACCTCACCACCAAGATGGCGGCGCTGGCGGGCGAAGAGGCCGTGGCCGAGGCGAAGATCGGCGAGGCCGGCGCCTTTCCTGGTCCGCTCTTCGTCGGCATGCCGCCGGTCGAGCTTGAATGGCCGCAGCGCCAGGATATCGCGAAGGCCTCCGGCAAGGCCGCCGACATCACCTATGCCGACATCCTGAAGGGCGCGGCGGCGAAGGACTTCTCCGCCATGCAGACGCGTTTCCTGTTCGGCTCGGTGGGCGATCAACTCGCCGACCGCTTCGGCACAAAGGGCGCTCCCATTTCGATCTCGACCGCCTGCGCCACGGGCGCGACCGCCATCCAGCTCGCCGTCGAGGCCATCCGCCGCGGCGAGACCGAGGCGGCCCTGGTCATCGGCGCCGACGGTTCGGCGAACCAGGAATCGCTGGTGCGCTTCTCGCTCCTCTCCGCGCTCTCCACCCGCAACGACGATCCGAAGGCCGCTGCCCGGCCCTTCGCCAGGGATCGCGAGGGCTTCGTCATGGCGGAAGGTGCGGGGGCGCTTGTCCTTGAATCCTATGAGCATGCGACGGCGCGCGGCGCGACCATCCTCGGCGTCGTCGAGGGTTGCGGCGAGATGGCCGATTCGTTCCATCGGACCCGCTCGAGCCCGGATGGCGCGCCGATCATCGGCTGCATCAGGAACGCGCTGGAGGATGCCGGCGTGACGCCGGCCGACGTTCAGTACGTCAACGCCCACGGCACCTCGACGCCCGAGAACGACAAGATGGAATATGTCGGCCTGTCGGCGGTGTTCGGGGATCACCTCGCCAACATCGCCGTCTCCTCCAACAAGTCGATGATCGGCCATACGCTCTCGGCCGCCGGTGCCATCGAGGCGGTGTTCACGCTGATGACGATCCGCAACGGAGTCATCCCGCCGACGATCAACCAGACCGAGGCCGATCCGACGATCAAGCTCGATCTCGTGCCGAATGTGGCGCGCAAGGCCAGGGTGACGCGCGCCATCTCCAACTCCTTCGGCTTCGGTGGACAGAACGTCTGCCTGGTGCTCGCCGCGGAGCCGAACTGATGGGACGCGTTCTCGTCACCGGCGGCGCGAAGGGCATGGGCGCCGCCATCGTCCGGGCGCTGGTGGCTTCCGGCCATGACGTCACCTTCACCGTGCGGTCGTCCGGCGAGGCGGCCGAGGCTTTGGCCGCCGAACTGAAGGCAGCTCATCCCGACCGCGATATCGCCATCGCCACCCTGGACCTTGCCGACAAGGCGGCGGTTGAGGCCTTCTGCGCCGAGCTGGAAAAGGGCGAGACGCTCTACGGTCTCGTCCACAATGCCGGCCAGCCCTATGACCAGCTCGCCGCGGTCATGGACCAGACGAAGGCCGAGGCGGTCATGCAGATCAACTTCTTCGCCTTCACGCGCCTGGTGAACGCCGTCGTGCGGCCGATGATGCGCGCGCGGACGGGGCGCATCGTCGCCATCGGTTCGGTGACGGCCGAGCGCTCCAACCAGGGCAATGCCGCCTACGGCGCCTCCAAGGCGGCGCTTGCCGCCTATTGCCGGACGCTGGCGATCGAGAGCGCCAAGCGCGGCGTATCCGTCAACGTGGTCGCCCCGGGCTTCGTCGATACCGACATGATGGCAAAATATGCCGACTACCGGGAGAAGATGGAAAGCCAGATTCCGGCCGGCCGCTTCGCGCAGCCGGAGGAGGTCGGCGGGCTCGTCGCCTATCTCATGTCGCCGCTCGCCGGCTACCTCACCGGTGCCACCATCACCCTCGACGGCGGGTTGACGGCCTCGATGGGGCTGCAGCGCTGAAGGGTGGTATCAGGGTGACGCGCATGGCTCCCGCAGATCCGGAAGCGAAGCGACACACTGTCCTCACCGCCGCCTGGGCGTGGCTCCAGGCGACCATCGACGATCCCAACCGCATCGCCTGGCTCTACATCCCCGTCCTCGGCTTCCTGCCGCTGACCTTCGGGAGCACCGCGACCTTCTTCTATTTCGGCGCCTGCATCTATGTCGGCCTGATCTTCCTCGCCCGCCGGATCACGTGGGTCTGGCCGCCGACCACCGCCTTCGGCTGCCTCGTGCCGCTCGGCTACTTCGCGTTGACCCTGATCTCGCCGCTGGTCTTCCCCCACCGGGCCGAAGGCTGGATGGATGTGGGCACGGCGACGCACTACCTGACCCTGACCATGCTGGTCGGAACGCTGGTCCAGACCCCGAAGGTCGATGTCTTCGACCTGTTCCTCAACGGCGTGCGGGCCGCGGCCATCGTCTCCTTCGGCCATGCGCTGGTGCAGGTGTTTGTTTTCGGCGCCTCGCGCGCCACGGCCGGCATGGCCAACGCCATTCCCTTCGGCGACACGGCGGCGCTGGCCGCGGGGCTATCGATGGTCGGCTTCGCGCGCCTGTCGCCGCGCATGCGGCTGTTCGCGCTCGCAGCGCTCCTGTGCGGGATCGGCGGTACGTTCCTGTCCCAGACGCGCGGCGCCCTTCTGGCGCTGCCGCTGATCGCGGTGGTGGTCGCTGTCCACCTCTGGCCGATGATCCGGATGCGACTCTGGCAAACCGGGCTGCTCGCGGCGGCTGTCGCCGCATCGCTCGTCGCCTTCGCCATCGCCGTCAAGGTGCCGGAGCGGATCGACGAGGTGCGGCAGGCGCTGGAGAGCGAAACGCTGGCCCGCCACCGCGACCCCTCGACCGCCCATCGGGTCGTACTCTGGACCTATGGGCTGGATGCCTTCCTGGAGAGCCCGCTGCTCGGCTACGGCAGCCAGAATGCCGTCGACGAGGTGCGCGAGCGCGCGGCCCGCGACGGCTTCGACATTCCGCCCTACCGGCATCTGCATAACGAGTTCATCTCGACCGCGGTCGGGCGCGGGGTGGTCGGCCTCGTCGCTCTGGTCCTCCTGCTGCTGGCGCCGATCATCATCGCGGCCGACGCTGCTCGCGATGGTCGCTATCGGGACAGGCTGGCCTTCGCGATATTGCTGTCGGGCGGCTATGCCATCTTCGGCCTGACGAACCTCCTGTTCAGCCACGACCAGACCAACACGGTCTTCGCGTCCTGCTACCTCGTGCTGCTGGTCGCCGCCCATCAGTCGCGGATCGGGCTCACGACGTTCCAGAGGCCGTTCCTCGGCGTGCCGCCGAGGCGCTGAGGACGCCCCGGCGTTGACCATTCCGAGCGATGCTTGTGGCGCCCCGCGCGGCCAGAGGCTAGGTCATGGGTGACCATGCTGAGCGAGAAGTGAAGGATTTGCGTCCAATGTCGAAGCACGCGCGGATCGTTCCCGTCATCCTGTCCGGCGGCGCCGGCACCCGGCTGTGGCCGGCCTCGCGCGAGGCCTATCCGAAGCAGTTCCTGCCGCTGCTCGGCGATCGCTCGACCTTCGAGGAGACGCTCGCACGCGTCTCGGACCGGGAAATTTTCACGGACCCCGTCATCGTCACGGGCGAGGACTTCCGCTTCCTGGTCGCCGACCAGCTTGCGCGCGCGGGCGCGCCCGGACGCATCATCCTCGAACCCATGCGCCGCGACTCCGGACCGGCCATCGCGGTCGCCGCGGAACTGGTATCGAAGGCCGATCCCGATGCGGTGATGCTGGTGCTGGCCGCCGACCATCTCGTCACCGATCCGGGCGCCTTCGCATCGACCGCGCAGGCGGGGCTGGCGGCTGCGGAGGCCGGGGCCCTCGTCACCTTCGGCATCCTCCCGACCCATCCCGCCACCGGCTACGGCTATATCAGACCCGGCGACATGATGGACGGCCGTGTGCGCATGGTCGCCGCCTTCGTCGAGAAGCCGGACGAGGAGAAGGCCAAGTCCTTCCTCGACCAGGGCTATCTGTGGAACTCCGGCAACTTCCTTTTCCGCGCCGATGTCTTCCTCACCGAGCTTGCGCGCTTCGAGCCGGAGATCGCCAGCGCGGCCAAGGCCGTCGCGGGCTCCATGACCGTGGACCAGACGGGCAACGTCACCTTCGAGCGCATCGACCGCGAAGCCTTCGCTGCCTCTCCGGCGAAATCGGTCGACTATGCGGTGATGGAGCGCACCGACCGCGCTGCCGTGATCGAGGCCGACTACGCCTGGTCGGACCTCGGTTCGTGGGAATCGCTCTGGGAGATGTCGGCCAAGGACGATGCCGGCAACGCGGTGCGCGGCGCCGTGTCGCTCGCCGGCACCCGCAACTCCTATGTCGCCAGTGATGACATCCACACCGCCGTGATCGGGCTCGAGGACGTCGCCGTCATCGCCACCAAGGACGCGGTGCTGGTCGCCCATCGCTCGGTCGCGGGCGAACTCAAGACCCTTGTTGCCGACCTGCGCGGCGGCGGCGCCGAGACGCGCCGTCTCGCGGACGAACATCGCCAAGTCCTGCGCCCCTGGGGCTCCTACGAGAGCATCGACCGGGGCGACCGCTTCCAGGTGAAGCGCATCGTGGTGAAGCCGGGCGCCCGGCTGTCGCTGCAGAAGCACTTCCACCGCGCCGAGCACTGGATCGTGGTCAAGGGCACCGCCACCGTCGAGGTCGACGAGACGACGAAGATCGTGCGCGAGAACGAGAACGTCTACATCCCGCTCGGCGCCTGGCACCGGCTCACCAACGAGGGGAAGATCCCGCTGGAACTGATCGAGGTGCAGTCGGGCAGCTACCTCGGCGAGGACGACATCGTCCGCTCCCAGGACGACTACAAGCGCGTCTGAGCCAGGCCCGCTGCCGCGCGCACCATGCGCGCGAGCCCCGCCGAGGAAGGCTCGACCGGCCGCCAGCCGAGTGCAACGATCTTGTCTGTGGATACCTTTAGCCCTGAGGAAATCTGCTGCACGCGTCCGCCCCCGACACGGTCGAGCAAGCCGCGCACGAGGGGCGGCATAGGAACGATTCCAGGCCTTCGCCCCAGGGCCTGCCTCATCACCGTCACCATCTCGTCGAGCCCGAGGGGACCCGCGTCCGCGACATGAAGCGGCCCGACCTGATCGCCCGTGCCGTGAAGGACGAAATCGACGGCCGCTGCGAGGTTCCTGTCAGAGATGACGGAGTGTCGACCGCCAAGACCCCCGAAGGGAAGCGGAAGCATCGACAGCGCCAGGCGGCCCAGGGCTCCGATTTTGCCCTTGGCGCCAATGCCGTGGACGGCGGGAGGGCGGAGGATCACGGCATGCGGGAAGGCCTGGCTTGTCAAAACCTCGCCGAAGAGCTTGGAGCGGCCATAGGCGTCGACCGGCTGGGGAATCGTCTCCTCTGCCAGCGGGATCGACGAGACTGGGCCCCAGACCGCGCGCATGGATGAGATCAGGACAAGGCGACTGACGCCAGCGGCGCGCGCCGCCGAGGCGATCTCTCCGGCCGCGATGCCGTTAACCCGGTGCAAGTCCTCCTCGCCGGTCCGCCTCGTCTGATGCGCCATCCCGGCGGCGTGAACAACGGCTTCCGCGTCTTCGAAGAACCCGGGGGGCAGGGACACTCCCCGCAGGTCCGGAAGCTGCACCTCACGCCATAGGCCTGGCCGATCCGGACCCGGGGTTCGCGACGCCGCGATCACCTCATGCCCCGCCGCCGCAAGGTATTCGGCTATCGCCGCCCCGACAAACCCGCTTGCTCCCGTGACCAGGACCTTCATGCGGTGACTGGACGTTGGTAACCCTCAACCGGCCGCCCGCCTCCCAACCGCCGGTCCTCGGGGAATGATCGGAAAGAGCCCATCAGGTGTCGGCGCGCGCCGTCCCAACATAGGACTGCGACGGACTGGGCGGAATGCTGCGTCGCTCTTCAAGGACGCGCCGCAGGTACTGGCCGTAGCGGCTCTTGCCGTAGGCGTCCGCAAGGGTTCGCAACTGCTCGGTTCCGATGAAGCCCTTGGCGAACGCAATCTCCTCCGGGCAGCAGATGCTCAGTCCCTGTCTGCCTTCGATTGTCCGCACGAAGTTCGCGGCATCGGCGAGCGAGTCGGGCGTGCCAGTATCGAGCCAAGCATAGCCGCGTCCGAGCCGCTCCACATGAATGCTGCCGCGTTCCAGATAGGCCCGGTTGACGTCGGTGATCTCGTATTCGCCTCGCGCCGAGGGCTTGATCTGCTTGGCGATGGACACGACGTCATTGTCGTACATGTAGAGCCCGGTGACGGCCCACTTTGACCGCGGAACCTGGGGCTTTTCCTCGATCGTCAGAGCGCGGCCCTGCGCGTCGAACTCAACCACGCCATAGCGCTCCGGATCCTCGACCTGATAGGCGAAAACCGTTGCGCCGGCCTGGTACGCCACGGCCTTGCCCAGCATGTCGCCAAGGCCTGAGCCGTAGAAGATGTTGTCCCCGAGGATCAGGGTGACGGGGTCGCCGGCAATGAACTCTTCGCCAATGACGAAAGCTTGGGCGAGGCCATCCGGGTTCGGCTGCTCGGCATAGGAGAACTGCAGGCCCCAACCCGTGCCATCGCCGAGGAGCCGCCTGAACAGCGGCAGATCGTTCGGCGTGGAGATGATCAGGATGTCGCGGATGCCGGCCAGCATCAGCACCGAGAGCGGATAGTAGATCATCGGCTTGTCATAGACAGGCACGAGTTGCTTCGACACCGCCAGGGTGATGGGGTGGAGACGGGTGCCGCTCCCGCCCGCTAGAATGATGCCCTTCATGAAAGCCTCGGACTCCGCCGTCGGATGGGAGCGCGGCCGATAGCTGTGCCCCGCCACATGATGCTGGGCGGGCACGAGCGCGACGCCTGCAGCATAGCCTCAGCAATAGTCGAACTCGAAGACGATGTCGTTAGCGGCGCGATCAGTTGGCCATTCCGGCTGCCCCGCAGCCGCCCACCTGTGACCCTCGCCGTGACCTGGGAGGCGTCAGCCTGGCCCCCGCCCGAGCATCATGGTCCCTTGGCGAGGAGGCCCAGCCGCTCGCCCCCATATGTCCGCTCTCTCAGCGGTCGCCACCACCAGTCGTTGTCCAGGTACCATCGGATCGTCTGCTCGATGCCGGTGTCGAAGTCTGCTTGGGCGCGCCAGCCCAGTTGGGCCTCCAGCTTCGAGGCATCAATGGCGTAGCGCAGGTCGTGACCTGGGCGGTCGGCGACGAACTCGATCAGGGACGCGTGAGGCGTGCCCGTCGGTCTTAATCTGTCTAGAACGGCGCAGATCGTCCTGACGACGTCGATGTTGCGATGTTCATTCCGCCCGCCGACATTGTATTTCTCGCCGATGACCCCGCTACTCGCGATGAGGTCCAGGGCGCGAACGTGGTCCTCGACGTGCAGCCAGTCCCGGATGTTGGCGCCGGCGCCGTAGACGGGCAGCGGCTTGCTTTCGATCGCATTGAGGATCGTCAGCGGGATCAGCTTTTCCGGGAACTGGAAGGGCCCGTAGTTGTTGGAGCAGTTCGATATGAGGGCCGGGAAGCCATAGGTCCGAACCCAGGACATGACGAGATGGTCCGCAGCGGCCTTTGACGCCGAATAGGGCGAACTCGGATCGTAAGCGGTCGTCTCCGAGAACAGGCCGGTGTCGCCAAGGGAGCCATAGACTTCGTCGCTTGAGACATGGAGGAAACGGAAGCGATCGCGCCGATCAGCCGGCAGTTTCTCCCAATGGCGTCGCGCAATGTCGATCAGGCAGAACGTGCCGACGATGTTCGTCTCGATAAAGGCCACTGCCCCGGTGATCGACCGGTCGACGTGGCTCTCGGCCGCTAGGTGGATGATCCGGTCGGGACTGAACGACGTCAGGGCGGCATCCAGCGCATCCCGGTCGCAGATGTCGATCTGCGAAAACCGATAGTTCGTTGCCCCTTCGATGCTCTTCAACGATGCTAGGCTGCTGGCGTAGGTCAACTTGTCGACGTTTAGGACCTCGACGCCCGTGCCAACGAGATGACGGCACACGGCGGAGCCGATGAAGCCGGCTCCCCCTGTCACCAATACTCGGAGTGTCATGCCTGAGATCCTTCCAAGGCCTGCGGTATGAGACCGCGACTCGCGGTCTGTCTAATCCGAGGTCGCATCGAACCCAAGTGCCGGGCGTCGCAGCCAGCCGATGATGGGGACCAAGACCCACGCGGCACCGACGGTCAGTGCCCCGGCCGCAATCCAGGCATTGCCGGCGACAAGTGAGGTCAGCGCGAGGACGCCACAGGCAAGCGACACGAGAAGGACGCTTCGCGAGACCTGCGTCACGGTCATGCCCGTATCGACGGCCCGCTGGTAGGCGTGATCGCGGTGTGGTTCGGTGAGGCGCTTGCAGGCGAGGGCGCGCCGCAGCAGCGTCAGCCCGCCATCGGCAAGCGGATAGGCAAGCACGAGAAGAGCCGCAGCGGCATGGCCCCGGCCCGCGAGCAAGAGGCTCAGCCAGCCAAGCAAAAGACCAACGGGCAGGCTGCCAGCATCGCCGAGGAAGATTTGCGCCGGGTGGCGGTTCCACCACCAGAAGCCGATCATCGCCCCGAGCGCCGCCGCCGCCAAAAGACCGGCGGTCGCCGGCAGGGCGCCCGCCCAGGCAGCCAGCGCCATGATTGCGAGGGCCGGAACGGAATGGGCGGCGGTGATTCCGTCGATCCCGTCGACGAAATTGACGATGTTCATGATCGCCACGAGCACCAAGGTGGCGATGGCGCCGTCTGCCAGGGGAAGCCCCGTCGACCACGCCCCCGGCCATTCGGGCGGAAGCGCCATGGCCGCCACCGCAGCGCAAAGCCCCTGCGCCGCCAGCTTGAGCCGCCACGGCTGCGGCCTGGTGTCATCGACGAAGCCGATGAACGTCGCGCCTGCAAGAGCCGCAGCGAGCATCGCTGCCCTGGTGCCGAAGCCGCCAGAGAGGGACAGCGCCCCGAACCACACAAGGATCACGGCGCCGGTCACGGCGAGCCCGGCGCCCTGCGGCATCGGCACCCGGTGCGATGATCGCGCCTCGGGGCGGGCGCTGGCGACGCGCTGCAGCCATGGCAGAAGCAATGCGATCGCGATCCACGACAGCGCTGCCGCCATCAGGGCGGATAGGGCGAGAGGCGCGGCTGTCAAAGGACCTAGAATGGCCGTTACCCCATCAGGACATGGTGCGACGGCACCTAGCGCGGTCGCGCCCCGTCCGGCAAGGCCGATGCTCAGGCCAGCGCCGCGCGCACGCTCTCGATCACGCGGGTCTGCAGCGTCTCGTCGAGGTAGGGATGCATCGGCAGGCTGATGACGTCGCCGGCGAGCCGGTCGGACACGGGCAGACCGTTTCCTGCGACCGGGTAGCGCCGATAGGCCGTCTGCTGGTGCAGGGGGCGCGGGTAATAGATCGCCGTCGGGATGCCCTGCGCCTTCAGACGCGCGGCGAACTCGGCGCGGTCCCGGCCGCGCAAGCGGATTGTGTACTGGGCCCAGACGGAGACCAGCCCCTCCGGTACGCCCGGCACATCGACGAGGTCGGCGAGGGCGGCGTTGTAGCGGGCGGCGACGAGGTTGCGGGCGTCGATCTCGTCGGCGAAGATCTTCAGCTTCTCGATCAGGACGGCGGCCTGGATCGTGTCCAGGCGGCCGGTCATGCCGATGCGCTGGTTGTCGTACTTGT
>CAZEZD010000066.1:0-10647 GCA_964516115.1 uncultured Hyphomicrobiales bacterium | reverse complement strand
CGCCCACGAGACGGTCTACAGCTACGCGGTTCCCGCCCATGCGGTGATCCAGACGTTGCGCCTCACCCCGCGCAACTTCGAGGGCCAGCACGTCGCCAACTGGCGCATCGACGTCGATCAGGACTGCCGCCTCGACGCCCACGAGGACGCCTTCGGCAACATCACCCACACCTTCTCCTGCGCCGGCCCGATCCAGACCCTCACCGTCAGGGTCGACGGTCTCGTGGAGACCTCCGACACCGCCGGCATCGTGCGCGGCGCCATCGAGCGCTTCCCGCCCGGGCTCTACCTGCGCGGCACGGACCTGACCGCGGCAGACCCCGCCATCCGCGCCTATGCGGAAGAGCGTCAGGCGCGCGGCGGCGACACGCTGACGACACTCCACGCCCTGCTCGACGATCTCTCCGGCGACATGGTCTTCGACAAGGACCCCACCCATTCGGCCACCACGGCGGCCGAGGCCTTCGCCCTGAAGCGCGGCGTCTGCCAGGACTTCGCCCATGTCTTCATCGCCGCGGCGCGGCACCTCGACATCCCCGCGCGCTATGTCGGCGGCTACTATCTCCATGCCGACGGCACCATCGACCAGGAGGCGGGGCACGCCTGGGCCGAGGCCCATGTCGACGGGCTCGGCTGGGTCGGCTTCGATCCGGCCAACGCAACCTGCCCGACCGAGCATCACATCCGCATCGCCTGCGGCCTCGACTACCTCAACGCCGCCCCCATCCGCGGCTCCCGCCACGGCGGCGAGGGCGAGTTCCTGACAGTCAAAGTCGTGGTCGACCAGGCCTCGCGCCAGGTGCAGGTCCAGTAGCGCACCCTCACCCCCTCGCCGCCTTTTCCAGCGCGGCGATATCCAGCTTCACCATCCCCATCATCGCCTGCATGACCCGGGCGGCCGTCGCCCGGTCGCTGCCGCCGAGGATCGTCGGCATCATGGTCGGCACGATCTGCCAGGACAGGCCGAATTTGTCCTTGAGCCAGCCGCACCGGCTCTCCGCACCGCCCTCCACGAGGCGGTCCCAGTAGTGATCGACCTCAGCCTGGTCCTCGCACATCACCTGGAATGACACGGCCTCCGTGAAGGTGAACTCGGGTCCGCCGTTGAGGCCGAGAAAGGTCATTCCGTCGAGTTCGAACGCCACCGTGAGCGCCGTGCCGGCCGGCGCCATGCCGTCCATCGGCCAGCGCACGACCTCGGTGATCCGGCTGTCGGGGAAGATCGCGACATAGTGCTCCGCGGCTTCTTCGGCGCGGCCGTCGAACCACAGGCAGGGGATGATGCGAGGCTGAATGCGAGCCATGGGGGCCGTCTCCATTACTTAACCTATAAGTTAAATACAGCGATAGCCTCGCCGCCGTCAACACCGCTCCGTCCTTGCGGCCCCTTGCCGCATCGCCCCTTGCGCTCTACCTCGGTGCCAGTCCCGGAGAGCCCCATGTCCTCGCAGCCGACCACCGTCACCGCCGCCATTCTCGTCATCGGCGACGAGATCCTCTCCGGGCGCACCAAGGACAAGAACATCGGCTACATCGCCGAGTACTGCACGGCCATCGGCATCGACGTGAAGGAGGTCCGCGTCGTTCCCGACGAGGAGGACGAGATCGTCCCCGCCCTCAACACGCTCAGGGCGAAGTACGGCTACGTCTTCACCACCGGCGGCATCGGCCCGACCCATGACGACATCACCGCCGACTGCGTCGCCAAGGCCTTCGGCGTCTCCATCGACGTCGACCCGCGCGCCCGCGCCATGCTGCTGGAGCGCATTCCCGAAAAGGACCTGAACGAGGCACGCCTGCGCATGGCCCGCATCCCGGCCGGCGCCGAACTGATCGAGAACCCGGTCTCCAAGGCACCCGGCTTCATGATCGGCAACGTCGTCACCATGGCCGGCGTGCCCGCGGTCATGCAGGCGATGATGGACGTCGTCTCGCCGCGGCTGAAGACCGGAACCAAGATGTTGCAGGTTTCCATCGAGGCCCCCGGCCTGCGCGAGGGCGACATCGGCACGCCCTATGCTGCGATCGCCAAGGCCCATCCCGGCGTCATCATGGGCTCCTATCCGATGATGCAGGACGGCAAGTTCTGGACCCGCCTGGTGCTGCGCGCCAAGGATGCCGCGCTGCTGGAGGCGGCCGAGGCCGCCGTCGTCGCCATGGTCGGCGAGTACAAGCGCCCGGACGCCGCCATCTCCGTCACGCGCGGGGCGTGAGGCTCCGGGATCAACCGTTGCTGCCACGCAACAGGTTGATGGACTTCGCTCGTCAAATTGCCGTGCGACGCCCTGTCAATTGATCCAGATCAAGGGGCCGCTCCGATCCCGGTGCCGTTGTGCGTCAGGTGCTGCGGCGACTTCGGCCGAGTCCCCCGCCCCCAGGGACCGGCCTTCCAAACCCGCAGACCTTTTGCATCCTGATGGGGCTGATCCATGAACAGACTTCTCCGCGGCGCCGCTCTCGGCACGCTTCTTCTCGCGTCTCCCGTTCTCGCGGCCGATCTCGGCGCACCGCGCGCGGCCTTCGACAGCGTAATCGCCACGCCGGCCTTCAACCCCTGGCAGATCCGCCTGCGCGCGCTGGCCGTCATTCCCTCCTCAAGCGGCGCGGTGACCACCCTCAACGGCGTGCCCGGCGCGCCGATCTCCAACCTCGGCATCTCCAACTCGATCGTTCCCGAGCTGGACATCACCTACTACTTCACCAAGAACATCGCGGTTGAGCTCATCCTCGGCGTCACGCCGCACAATGTCCGCCCGACCGGCGCGCTGGCGACGGCGCTCGGCTCGACGGCCACCATCGGCAAGACCTGGCTGCTGCCGCCGACGCTGATGCTGCAGTACCACTTCACCGATTTCGGCGCCTTCAAGCCCTATGTCGGCGTCGGCCTGAACTACACGATGTTCTTCTCGCAGTCGGCCCAGGGCGCGATGGCGAACGGCGCGCCCTTCGCCTACGACCGCTTCTCGGTGGCACCCGCCGCCGGCCTCGCCCTGCAGGTCGGCTTCGACTACATGATCAACCGCCACTGGGGCGTGAACGTCGACGTCAAGAAGATATTCCTGCGCTCGACCTTCAAGTACACCGACACCACCGGCGTACTCGCCGTCACCTCGGGCCGGGTCACCATCGACCCCTGGCTGATCTCCACCGGCATCACCTACCGGTTCTGATCGCTCCGCGACATCGGACGGAGACAAGAGAGGGCCTTCGCGGGCCCTCTTTTCGTTGCGGCACACGATGACGAGAAACCTGCGGAAAAGCCCGCCGCCCCGATGTTCCGCGGCCGCGCGGACCGCTAGTGTCGCCGCCCTGTCGATGTCTCTCGTGGAGCGCCCCATGGCGACGCCCAATCCGGAAAAGGCCTTCCCCGTCTCCTGGGACCAGTTCCACCGCGACGCACGCGCGCTCGCCTGGCGCATCAGCGGCGCAGGACCCTTCCGCGCCATCGTCTGCATCACCCGCGGCGGCCTGGTGCCGGCCGCGATCGTCACCCGCGAACTCGGTATCCGGATGATCGAGACGGTGTGCATCGCCAGCTACCACGACTATCAGAGTCAGGGGCAGTTGAAGGTCATCAAGACCGTGGCCGAGCACCTGCTCGCCGACGGCGGCGAGGGCATCCTGGTGGTCGACGACCTCGTCGACACCGGCAAGACCGCCAAAGTGGTGCGCGACATGCTGCCGAAGGCGCATATCGCCACCGTCTATGCCAAGCCGCAGGGCCGTCCGATGGTCGACACCTTCGTCACCGAGGTGTCGCAGGACACCTGGATCTATTTCCCCTGGGACATGGGCTACACCTTCCAGCCGCCGATCCGCGACGCCGGGTGAGGCGCCTCATCGGCGGCCGAACACGGCGATCCGCATCGAATCGGTTCCGAGATTCTCGTCGATCAACATACCGGCGCGGCGGCCCTCGGAACCGAGCAGGCCCAGCACCAGCGGCGGATTCATGAGCACCAGCAGGCTCATGAAGAAGAAGACGATCTTGGCAGGAGAGAGCTGCACGGTCGGCCTCCTCGGCGACGTTCCCCCTCCTCGCGATCCCCGGACAGACTCTAGCCGCCAGCTTTGAATGCGGCGTTCACCAGAAGGATCGAAATGGTCAACGAACTGTTCGGTTGCCGTTAGGTGATGTTTAACGCCTGCGGCTTCCCTTGCGGCAGGGGCGGCCGGCCGGCGCGCAACCGGTGACAGGCCCCGGCGATCCCTGTAAGTCTCGGCCCCGGAGCGGGCGTGGCGAAATCGGTAGACGCACGAGACTTAAAATCTTGCGGGGCAACCCGTGCCGGTTCGAGTCCGGCCGTCCGCACCAGACCATCGAGCCCCACACGCTGACCGCCGCTTCCCTCACCGACCGTGGCCGATCCGTCACTGTCGCAATGGCAGCCGTGCCCTATGTATGACGTCAGCCATCTGGTTCGTCCGGGAGACGTCATGCGCCTTGCCCTGGTCCTTGCTGCCGTCGTCTCCGGCGCCATCCCGGCGCTGGCGCAACCGCAGGCGGTCGAGCTGCCCATGCGCCGGCCGGGCTACTGGGAGATCCGCATGATGACCGGCGGCGGGCCGGGCGGGCAGGAGTTCACCGTGCAGACCTGCACCGACGCCGCCACCGAGCGGCAGATGGTGCAGTACGGCTTCGGCCAGTTCGGCCAGACGTGCCAGCGCTACGACATCCGCCGCGACGGCGAGGGCTATGTCATCGAGACCGATTGCCTGGCCGGCCAGACCCGCACGACGGCGCGCTCGGTCATCTCCGGCGACCTCAGGGCCACCTATTCGCTCCGGGTCGAGGGCACGGTCCAGACCATCGGCCAGTCGGAATTCCAGCAGACCCTGACGACGCAGGAGGGCCGCTTCGTCTCGGCGCGCTGCGGCGGCGGCCTCGTGCCCGGCGATATCCTGCTGCCGGGCGGCCAGAGGCTGAACATCCGGCAGCTTGCCGGCACCGGGGATCAGGCGCAGACGCCGCCGCGCCGGCGCTGACGCCTCAGGCGCGGAAGCCGTAGATCCAGTCCTGCCGGGCGATGAGGCCGCGGCCACCGAGAAGCCGCATGGCCATGTCGCGGGCGACGGCCATGGGCCCGGCGAGGTGGTAGATCATGCCGTTGCGCCGGGCGAGGTCCTGCACGCGCGCCACGCGCCCTGCCCGCGCCCGCTCATAGGCCCGGAAGGCGCCGGCGAGGTCGGCCGGCCGGCGCGCGCAGGCGCGCGCCAGCACCGTCGCATCCTCGATCGCCATGGCGCCGCCCTGGGCGGCGAAGGGCAGCATGGCGTGGGCGGCGTCCCCCAGCAGTGTCACCGCGCCGTGTCCCGGCCCGAACCAGGTCGCCCGGTCGGCCAGCGACCAGCACTGCCAGTCCTTCACCAGATCGATCAGCGCGCGCGGCAGGGGTGACCAGCCGGCGAGGCGGCGGTGGAGATAGGCGGGATCGCCGGGGGCGCGCCAGCCCTCCACGGGCCGGGGTTCGCCCAGCAGCACCACGACGTTGAAGTCGGCCCCACCGCGCAGGGGATAGTGGACGAGATGGGCGTCGGGGCCGAGCCAGAGCCCGACCCTGTCGCCCCTGAGCGCCGCCGGCACCGCAGCCATGGGCAGGGTGGCGCGCCAGGCGACGCGCTGGCGGAAGACCGGCATGTCGCCCTCGCCGAGGGCCGACCGCACCACGGACCGGATGCCGTCGGCGCCGATGACGGCCGGCACGGTGGACGATTGCGTCTCGCCGGCCCGGTCGATGACCAGATCGACACCGCCATCGACGGGTCGCACGGCTTCCACCGTCGCGCCGGTCTCGATGCGGATGGCGGGTTCGGCCCGGGCGGCCTCGGCCAGCACGGCCAGAAGATCGGCACGGTGGACCACCCACCACGGCGCGCCATGGCGGCGGGCGATGTCCTCGCCGAGTTCGGCGGCGACGATGAGCGATCCGGCAGGACCGGAGCGCACGTCCATCCCCCCGGGGGCGACGACCGCAGGCGCCAGCGCCGCTTCGAGGCCGAGGTCGATGAGAACGCGGCTGGCATTGGGGGAGAGCTGGATGCCGGCCCCCACTTCCTCGAGGGCGGGTGCCCGCTCGAAGACGTCGACGGCAAGGCCGGTGCGGGCGAGGCACAGCGCCGCGGTCAGCCCGCCGATGCCGGCTCCGGCGATGGCGATACGCGGGCGGTCGGACATGGTCCGCGATCAGGCGTCTGCGAGGGTCTTCACATAGGCGCCCGCCGGTCGCGTCTCGTCGGCGTGGAGGCTCGCGTCGAACTTGTAGAGCGTCGAGCAATAGGGGCAGATGATTTCGGCGTCGCTGCCCATGTCGAGGAAGACATGGGGATGATCGAACGGCGCCCGGGCGCCCATGCACTGGAATTCCTTCACGCCGATATGGATGACGGCGACGCCGTCGTCATTGGCGAAATGGGGCACGATGTGATCGGCCATGGCATGTCCTCGTCAAACGTGGGCGGACCATAGTGCCCGCAACGACGCAAGTGAAGCGGTCATTCGCGGCGGGCGTCAGGAGGTCAGCCAGCCGAAGCTCACCATCACCGCCGCCACCAGCGCCGCCACCAGGGCGAGGACGAGGACGGTGGCGAAAAAGCCGATGGCATGGCCGAGGGCGACGAGGATGCCGTCTTCCTCCAGCAGACCCACCGACAGGAAGACCAGCGCCACGCCGGGCGGGAAATTGCCGATCCACGACAGCGGCAGGGCGAGGATGAAACCCAGCAGCACGAACATGGCGCCGAGCACCCTGTGCATCAGCCCCCGCGTCATGAAGGTCCAGCGCGGCTTTGCGACGCGCTCGAGCCGGGCGATCCAGCCGATGGTGCGGTCCACCATGCTGGACAGTTGCTCGCGCGGCAGCGTCCGGTCGGCGATGGCGGACGGCAGCCAGGGCTCGTGCCGGCCGATGAGCATCTGCAGGCCGACGATGGCGATGACCACCCCCGAGACGGTCGAGACGCCGGGAATCATCGGGATGATGTTGGGCAGCGCGAAGATCAGCACGAGCAGGCCGAAGGCCCGGTCGCCGAGAAGGCCGGTCAGTTGCCCCAGCGAGATGCGGTCCTCCCCCCCCACTGTCTTGAGGGTGAGGAAGACCTCCGAGGTCCTCGGTGCCGACTGTTCGATCGATGCGTCCACGGGCTGTCTCCCGGGCGGCTTCTAGCCCGCCTCAGAACAGGACCGCAAGCGCACCCTGGATGACGGTGTAGCCGATCCCCGCCCCGACCGCTGCGGCGACGGCCGCCAGCAGGAAGCCGGCGGTGACCAGGACGCCGTCGCGTTCGGTCAGGCCGAGGCCGAGCACGCAGAGGGCGAGGCCCTGCGGCATGGAGCCGATCCACGGGATCGGCACGATGATGAGCAGCACGGCGAGCACCAGCACCGCCAGCCCCACCATCCGCCGCGCCGTCGGTCCGGCGGCCAGGGCGAAGCGTGGCCGGGTCACTGTCTCTAGGCGCCGGAGCAGGGGCAGGGTCCGGCTCACGACGGCAGACAGGCGTTCGCGCGGCAGTTTTGCGCTGGCGATGCGCGGCGGCAACCAGGGCACATCGCGCCCCCCGACGATCTGCAGCGCCAGCAGCACGAGGACGATCCCGGTGAGGATCGGCAGTCCGGGGATCGGGAGAAGGTTCGGCAGGCCGAAGAGAATCAGCGACAGGCCGAAGGCGCGGCTGCGCAGCGACGCGAGCAGGTCGCCCACCGTCAGCGTGCCCAGGACCTCGGAATGGCTCGACGCCTGTGCCGACATCAGCGAGGCGATGATCTGCGACGTCTTTTCAGGCGGGGACACGTGGGGTTCCGGCAGGCGATGGGACGCTGACCATACGTCGCCTTGCGGGGTTCCGCCACTGCCGCCTTGCGGCCAGCCTGCCCTTGCGACAATTCGTGCCAGTCAGTGCAGGTAGGCAAGGCTCTGCGCCACCTGCAACTCGCACGGCCTGACGAGGCGCGACGAGCAGATCCTGACCGTGTGCAGCCGGCCGTCCAGGTTCTTCTCCCAGAAGGCCAGGAAGCGCTTGAGCACCGGGAAATAGGGCGCCTGATCGTAGTTCTGCCAGAGATAGGTCTGCAGAAGCAGGGGGTGGTCCGGCATCCTGTAGAGGATTTCCGCAGTCGTCAGGTCATAGCCCTCGATCAATCGAACGAAGTCGGCATCGACGCGCGGGGGGATGACGGCACTGGACTGCACGGGCATGACGGCCTCCGGTGGAGTTGCGACGATGCACTGTCCTGCGGGCGCCGGTGTCATGGCCGAACCTTCGCCAGCTCCGCTTCGTCGATTGAGCGACCGGCATGGTTAGCAAATCCTTAATTCCCCAAGGGCAGCCCGCCCGGACCCTGCATCCGGTTCCTTCCCATGTGGCCGCGCGGATCATTCCGTGACCTCATGAGCCATGCGCGCATGGGGGGCATGGGGAGCCATCGTCGTCGCAGGGTTGTCGGCCGCATCGGCGGCCGAGGGCTCGGACGCGCCCCGTTTCACCACCTATCTCGGGCTCGAGGGCGCCTTCGACGGCTTTCACGTCTCCTCCGGCTTCGATGCCCAAGTCGGCGCGCACGCCGAGGGCCGCGGGCTCGTGCTCCGCTTCACCGCGGGCTCCGGCGTCTCGCGCTTCCGCATCGACCCGCTCCTGCCCGACCGGGTCCTCGAGGCCACCGGCACCATGCGCGCCATGGCCGGCTGGCGGCAGTCCGGCTGGTGGGGATCGGCGACGCTCTTCGCCGGTCTGGCGACGGAGACGCGCCGTCTCAGCCCCGCCCTGCCCGATCCCCATGTCGGCACGCGGATTGGCCCCGCGATCGCCATCGATGCCTGGCTCACGCCCTCTGAGCGCGTCGCCGTGCATGTCTTCGCCAGCTACGCGACGACGTTCCATGCGGCGAGCCTGCGCCTTGCCCCCGGCTACGACATCGGCAAGGGCGTCTTCGTCGGACCGGAGGCGAGCTTTAGCGCCCACCGTGGCACGCTGCGCTCGCGGTTCGGCCTACATGTCACCGGCTTCACCATCGGCACGGTGGGCCTTCGCCTGTCCGGAGGCTACGCCATGGATCGCGGCGGCCGCTCGGGGCTCTATGGCGGGGTTTCGCTCTGGCGGCGCTACTGAACGGCGGCGAGGTCCGGCACACCCTGCTCGATCGGGTCCCGCGCGATGAACAGGTACAGACGGTCCATCTGCGCGGACAGACCCAAGCGTTCGCGCCACAGCCGGTCCACATGACCGGCGGGCTCGACGTTGCGGTAGAGACCCCTGAGGCGAGCCGCCACCTCTTCCGCCCGGCGGCTCTCGGCCACCACCAGCACGGGACGGGCCGAGAGGGCGGCCAGGTCCGGGAGCGGTTCCATGGCGTAGCGCAGACGCTCGCCGAGCTGGACGACCGGCGGTCTCCCCGAGCCGTAGAAGCGCAGTTGGGCGGTCGTCGTATAGCTCGCGGTGCCGATGGTCCCCGCCCCTGCCCGCTCCGCCGCCTGCTCGACGGCGCGGGCCGCCGCGCGCCAGCCATGCAGCTGCCCGGTCGGATCGACGGCGAGCGGCGCCAGCCGGAAGGCCGCATGGCCGATGACGAACAGACCCAGCACCACGCCCGCCACAACTGACCAACGCCAGCAGAAGCGCAGGACGGCGGCGAGCCACGGTGTCTGCGGCATCGCCTTCGCCCCGACCACCGCGGCGGCGATGGAGGCCGGCAGCAGGCAGGCCGTCCAGTTGCCCTGCACCCTGTCAAAAAGCCCGTACCAGACGAGATAGGCGACCAGCGGCAGCACCGAGACGGACAGCAGCACGGCCCCCGCCTCACGCTGGCGCAGGGCGCGCCGAACGGCGATCCACAGGCCCCAGAGCACGAGGATGCCGATGAGCGGCGTCAGCAGCGCCGCCTGCCCAGCGAGGAATTCCGGCACGAAACGCGGGTCGAAGGCGGTCGGAACCGCACGGCCGAACTGCTTCGTCAGCGAGGCGCCGCCCTGGGCAAGGTTCCACCAGACCACCGGCGCCATGACCACGAGGCACAGTGCACCGCCGGCATAGGGCCAGGGCGAGCGGAACCACCGGCGAAGCTCCGGCACGAGGATGAGCCAGGCAAGGATGGCGAGCCCGAGGAAGACGGCGGTGTATTTGGAGACGAAGGCGAGGCCCACCGAGAGCCCCACCGCCAGCCACCATTCTCCGCGCCCGGTGCGCCAGACCTCGACCAACGCCAACAGCGCCAGCGTCCAGAACAGCACCAGCGGCGTGTCGGGGGTCACCAGCATGGCGCCGGCCCCGAGGAAGAGCGTCGCCTGCACCATGGCAGCGCCAACAAGCGCCGCGTTGCGGTCGTCGGTCAGCCGCCAGACGAGACCCCAGACGCCGAGGCTCGCGGCGGAACCGAGCAGCACCGATATCCAGCGGATGCCGAATTCCGTATCGCCGAACACCGCCGTCGAGGCGCGGATCAGCACGGCCACCATCGGCGGGTGGTCGAAATAGCCGAAGGAGAGATTCTTCGACCACAGCCAGTAATAGGCCTCGTCGGCGGCGAGGCCGAGGCTGCCCGCCGCCCACAGGCGGATCGCCGTCAGAGCGAGAACCAGCGTGACCACGACACCGGCGCTGCCCGCCCCGATCGGGCGCGGCGCGGCGGGCATGTCAGCGGCGCCAGACGAGGGT
>CAZEZD010000065.1:9212-10850 GCA_964516115.1 uncultured Hyphomicrobiales bacterium | reverse complement strand
GATGACCCGCATCTTCACCGATGGCGGCGAGCACGTCCCTGTGACGGTGCTGGTGCTCGACGACTGCCAGGTCGTCGCCCACCGTACGGCGGAGAAGGACGGCTACACGGCCCTCCAGCTCGGTGCCGGCCTTGCCAAGGTGAAGAACACGACGAAGGCCCAGCGTGGTCACTTCGCCGTCGCCAAGGTCGAGCCGAAGCACGAGATCGTCGAGTTCCGCGTTGGCGAGAAGGAAGTGGTGCCGGTGGGCGCGCGCTTCTCCGCCGACCATTTCATTGCCGGCCAGTTCGTCGACGTGACGGGCACCAGCCAGGGCAAGGGCTTCGCCGGTGCCATGAAGCGCCACAACTTCGGCGGCCTTCGCGCCACCCACGGCGTGTCCGTCTCGCACCGCTCGCATGGTTCGACCGGTAACCGCCAGGATCCGGGCAAGGTCTTCAAGAACAAGCGCATGGCCGGCCATATGGGCGTTGTGCGCGTCACCACGCAGAACCTCAAGGTCGTCCGTACCGACGTCGAGCGCGGCGTGATCATGGTCGAGGGCGCTGTCCCCGGCTCGAAGGGTGGCTGGATTCTCGTTCGCGACGCGGTGAAGAAGCCGCTGCCGAAGGACGCGCCGCTTCCGGGCAGCTTCAAGCTGCCGGGCGCCGACGCTGCTCCGGCTGCCGCCCAGACCACGGAGGGTTGAGATGAAACTGACAATCAAGACCCTTGAAGGCGCCGACGCCGGTTCCGTCGATCTCTCCGACGAGATCTTCGGCCTCGAGCCGCGGGCCGACATCCTGCACCGTGTGGTGCGCTGGCAGCTCGCCAAGCGTCGCGCCGGCACGCACGACGTCAAGAACCGCGCCGAGATCCATCGCACCGGCAAGAAGATGTACAAGCAGAAGGGAACGGGTTCCGCCCGTCACTCCTCGGCGCGTGCCAACCTCTTCCGCGGTGGTGGCCGCTCCTTCGGTCCGACGCCGCGCTCCCACGAGCACGACCTGCCGAAGAAGGTGCGCGCCCTCGGTCTGAAGCATGCCCTCTCCACCAAGGTGAAGGCCGGCTCGATCGTGGTGCTGGAGAAGGCCTCCACCGAGGCCGCCAAGACGAAGTCGCTGAAGGCGCAGTTCGAGAAGCTCGGCTTCAAGAGCGTGCTTATCATCGACGGCGCCGAGGTGGACAAGAACTTCGCCCTGGCCGCCCGCAACATTCCGCTCGTCGATGTCCTCCCCGTCCAGGGCATCAACGTCTACGACATCATGCGCCGGAACACCCTGGTCCTGACCAAGGCGGCCGTCGACGCACTGGAGGCGCGCTTCAAATGAGCACCGTCGATCCGCGTCACTACGACGTCATCAAGGCGCCGCTGATCACCGAGAAGGGCTCGCTGGTCGCGGAACACAACCAGGTCGTCTTCAAGGTGGCGATGGACGCCACCAAGCCGCAGATCAAGGCGGCGGTGGAGAAGCTGTTCAACGTCAAGGTCAAGGGCGTCAACACGCTCGTCCAGAAGGGCAAGACCAAGCGTTTCAAGGGCATGCTCGGCCAGCGTTCGGACGTGAAGAAGGCGGTCGTGACCCTCGCCGAGGGGCACTCCATCGACATCACGACCGGTCTGTGAGGCGAGGGGTAAACCATGGCACTCAAGACCTT
>CAZEZD010000065.1:2791-9112 GCA_964516115.1 uncultured Hyphomicrobiales bacterium | reverse complement strand
GGCCGTCACCCCGTCACGCCCTGGGGCTTCCCGACCAAGGGCAAGAAGACTCGTTCGAACAAGCGGACCGACAAGTTCATCTTGGCGAGCCGTCATTCGAAGAAGAAGTAACAGAGGCCCGTCATGGCACGTTCCGTCTGGAAAGGTCCGTTCGTCGACGGATACCTCCTGAAGAAGGCCGAGGCAGCCCGTTCGTCGGGCCGTCACGAGGTCGTCAAGATCTGGAGCCGTCGCTCCACGATCCTCCCGCATTTCGTCGGGCTGACCTTCGGTGTCTACAATGGTCAGAAGCATATCCCGGTGCAGGTCTCCGAGGAGATGGTTGGCCACAAGTTCGGCGAATTCTCGCCGACCCGCACCTTCTACGGCCATGCGGCCGACAAAAAAGCGAAGCGGAAGTGAGCCATGGGTAAGCCCGCAACACCCCGCGCCCTGAGCGACAACGAAGCCAAGGCGGTCGCCCGCATGCTTCGCGTCTCGCCGCGCAAGCTGAACCTGGTTGCCGCGCTCATCCGCGGCAAGCCGGTCGACACCGCGCTCGCCGACCTGGAGTTCTCGCGCAAGCGGATCGCCAACGACGTCAAGAAGTGCCTCGAGAGCGCCATCGCCAACGCCGAGAACAATCATGACCTCGACGTCGACGATCTGGTCGTCGCCGAGGCCCATGTCGGCAAGGCCTTCGTGCTCAAGCGCTTCCACGCCCGTGCCCGCGGTCGCGGCGCCCGGATCGAAAAGCCGTTCTCGCACCTGACGATCGTTGTTCGTCAGGTCGAGGAAGCCAAGGCCTGAGGAGAGAACGATGGGTCAGAAGATCAATCCGATCGGTTTTCGCCTCGGCATCAACCGCACCTGGGACTCGCGCTGGTTCGCCAACAAGGGCGAGTACGGCAAGCTTCTGCACGAGGATCTCAAGATCCGCCGTGAGCTGATGAAGCTGCTGAAGCAGGCGGCGGTGTCGAAGATCATCATCGAGCGTCCGCACCGCAAGTGCCGCGTCACGGTCCACTCGGCGCGTCCGGGCATCGTGATCGGCAAGAAGGGCGCCGACATCGACAAGCTGAAGAAGGCCGTCTCGAAGATGACTGACGCGGAAGTCGTCATCAACATCGTCGAGATCCGCAAGCCCGAGACCGACGCGACTCTGGTGGCCGAGTCGATCGCCCAGCAGCTCGAGCGTCGCGTCGCCTTCCGCCGCGCCATGAAGCGTGCCGTTCAGTCGGCCATGCGTCTGGGCGCCGAGGGCATCCGCATCAACTGCTCGGGCCGCCTCGGCGGCGCCGAGATCGCCCGCCTCGAGTGGTATCGCGAAGGTCGCGTGCCGCTGCACACCCTGCGCGCCGATGTCGACTACGGCACGGCCACGGCCTTCACGACCTACGGGACGTGCGGCGTCAAGGTGTGGATCTTCAAGGGCGAAATCATGGAGCACGATCCGATGGCCCAGGACAAGAAGTTGTCCGAGGGCGAGGGATCGACCCGCCGGTCGCGCGGTCAAGACCGCGACGCGGCGTGAGGATGAAGGTCTAGAACCATGCTTCAGCCCAAGAAAACCAAGTTCCGTAAGCAGTTCAAAGGTCGCATCAGCGGCGCTGCGAAGGGCGGTACGGACCTGAACTTCGGCCAGTACGGCCTCAAGGCCATGGAGCCGGAGCGCATCACCGCGCGCCAGATCGAGGCCGCCCGTCGCGCCATGACCCGCGAGATGAAGCGTGCCGGTCGCGTCTGGATCCGTATCTTCCCGGACGTTCCGGTGTCGAAGAAGCCCGCCGAGGTCCGCATGGGCTCCGGCAAGGGCGCCAACGAGTACTGGGCCGCCAAGGTCGCTCCTGGCCGCATCATGTTCGAGCTCGACGGCGTGCCGGTCGAGGTCGCCAAGAAGGCGCTCGAACTGGCTGCTGCCAAGCTGCCGATCAAGACGCGCTTCGTCCAGCGCATCGCCGAGTGAGGAGAGGGTCATGAAGGCCGAAGAGATCCGGACCAAGACCCTCGACGAGCTCGAGGGCCAGCTGGGTGACCTGAAGAAGGAGCAGTTCAACCTGCGCTTCCAGAAGGCCACCGGTCAGCTCGAGAACGTCGCCCGCGTCCGTCAGGTTCGCCGCGACATCGCCCGCGTCAAGACCATCGCCGCGCAGAAGCGCGCCGAGAAGAAGTAAGGAGAGGGCATATGCCGAAGCGTGTGCTCGAGGGCATCGTCGTCAGCGACAAGCAGGACAAGACGGTCGTGGTGAAGGTGGAGCGTCGCTTCACCCATCCGCTGCTCAAGAAGACGGTGCGTCGCACCAAGAACTATCACGCCCACGATGAAGGCAATGTCTTCAAGACGGGCGACGTGGTGAGCATCGAGGAGGGCGCGCCCTTGTCGAAGCTGAAGCGTTGGGTCGTGCTGCCGAAGGCCTGAGCTTTCGGTGATCGTTAGAACAGCGCGCCGCCGTCGGGGAGACCCGAGACGGGCGCGAAAGGAAGAGGTTGCGTCATGATCCAGATGCAAACCAATCTCGACGTGGCGGACAATTCGGGCGCACGCCGCGTCATGTGCATCAAGGTGCTCGGAGGCGCGAAGCGCCGCTACGCCCACGTCGGCGACATCATCGTCGTCTCCGTGAAGGAAGCAATTCCGCGTGGCCGCGTGAAGAAGGGCGACGTCATGAAGGCGGTCGTCGTTCGCACCGCGAAGGACATCCGCCGCATCGACGGCTCGGTGATCCGCTTCGACAAGAATGCGGCAGTTCTGATCAACAATCAGAAGGAGCCGATCGGCACCCGCATCTTCGGACCGGTTCCGCGCGAACTCCGCGCCAAGAACCACATGAAGATCATCTCGCTCGCTCCGGAGGTGCTGTAATGGCCGCCAAGATCAAGAAGGGCGACAAGGTCGTCGTCCTTGCTGGTCGCGACAAGGGTCGCACCGGTGAGGTGATCCAGGTCATGCCGACCGAGAGCCGCGCTCTCGTGCGCGGCGTCAATATCGTGAAGCGCCACCAGCGCCAGAGCCAGACCCAGGAGGGCGGGATCATCTCCAAGGAGAGCCCGATCCACCTGTCGAACCTGGCCTATGCCGACCCGAAGACCGGCAAGCCGACCCGTATCGGCTTCAAGGTCCTCGCCGACGGCAAGAAGGTGCGTGTGGCCAAGAAGTCCGGGGAGACGATCGATGGCTGAGGCGGCTTACACCCCGCGCCTCAAGGCGCATTACGACAGCGTGGTCCGGCAGAAGCTGGCCGAGGAGTTCGGTTACAAGAACCCCCTCGAGATCCCCGCGATCGAGAAGATCGTCGTCAACATGGGCGTCGGCGAATCCACCGCCGACTCCAAGAAGGCGACGGTTGCCGCAGCGGATCTCGCGCTGATCACCGGCCAGCGGCCGGTCATCACCCGGGCCCGCCAGGCCATCTCGAACTTCAAGGTTCGCGAGAACATGCCGCTGGGCTGCAAGGTCACTCTTCGCAAGCAGCGCATGTACGAGTTCCTCGACCGCCTGGTGACGATCGCGCTTCCGCGCGTTCGTGACTTCCGCGGCCTCAACCCGAAGAGCTTCGACGGCCGTGGCAACTTCGCCATGGGCCTGAAGGAGCACGTCGTGTTCCCCGAGATCTCCTATGACAAGGTGGATCAGATGTGGGGCATGGACATCATCGTGTGCACCACCGCCAGGACCGACGAGGAAGCTCGCGCTCTCCTCAAGGCCTTCAACTTCCCGTTCCGGC
This sequence comes from uncultured Hyphomicrobiales bacterium, assembly GCA_964516115.1. Lineage (GTDB taxonomy): Bacteria > Pseudomonadota > Alphaproteobacteria > Rhizobiales > Phreatobacteraceae > Phreatobacter. The sequence continues at coordinate 5,408 of CAZEZD010000065.1, read as the reverse complement.
AGTGAGCCGGGTTTCTTGAACTAGAAGCCCGTCTCAGACGCGGAAACCAGGAGAAAACGATGGCGAAAAAGAGCTCCATCGAAAAGAACAACTACCGCCGCACTCTGGTTGCGCGGGATGCCAAGAAGCGCGCTGCGCTGAAGGCGACCGTGATGGACCAGTCGATCTCGATCGAGGAGCGTTTCGCGGCGACCGTGAAGCTGGCGAGCCTGCCGCGCAATGGCGCCAGGGTTCGCATCAAGAACCGCTGCGAAGTCACCGGCCGTCCGCGGGCGTTCTATCGCAAGCTCGGCATGAGCCGCGTGGCTCTGCGTGACCTCGGCAACAAGGGGCTCGTTCCGGGCCTCGTGAAGTCGAGCTGGTGAGAGGAGACAGATCATGGCTCTCAACGATCCGCTCGGCGATATGCTGACCCGCATCCGCAACGCGCAGATGCGCCGCAAGACCCTCGTGCTGACGCCGGGTTCGAAGCTGCGCGCCCGCGTCCTCGACGTGCTCAAGTCGGAAGGCTACATCCGCGACTACATGACCGTCACGCACCCGAACGGTCGTTCGGAGTTCGAGATCGAGCTCAAGTACTTCGACGGTGAGCCGGTCATCCGCCAGATTGCCCGCGTGTCCAAGCCTGGCCGTCGCGTCTACGCCGGCGTCGGCAACTCGCCGCGGGTGTCCAACGGTCTCGGCATCACGATCATCTCGACCCCCAAGGGCGTGATGGCCGACCATGATGCGCGGGAACAGAATGTAGGCGGGGAGGTGCTCTGCACGGTCTTCTGACCTGGCGGAGCTCTCACACGACAAAGGACGATATCCAATGTCTCGTATCGGTAAGAAGCCGGTCGACCTGCCGCAGGGCGTCACCGCCCAGGTGTCCGGCCAGACCGTGAAGATGAAGGGCCCCAAGGGTGAGCTGTCGTTCACCTGCCCCGATGACGTCCTCGTCAAGATGGACGGCAACGTGGTCAAGGTGGACCCCCGCGACCAGGGCAAGCGCGCCCGCTCCATGTGGGGCATGGCACGCACCCGCGTCTCCAACCTCGCCGTCGGCGTGAGCAAGGGCTTCGAGAAGAAGCTCGAGATCACCGGCGTCGGCTATCGTGCTGCGGCCCAGGGCAAGGTTCTGAACCTCGCGCTCGGCTACAGCCACGACATCAACTATCCCGTGCCGGAAGGCATCACCATTGCGACCCCGAAGCCGACCGAGATTGTCATCTCCGGCAACGACAAGCAGCAGGTGGGCCAGGTCGCCGCCGAGATCCGCGACTATCGCGGTCCGGAGCCCTACAAGGGCAAGGGCGTCCGTTACGCGGGCGAATTCATCTTCCGCAAGGAAGGCAAGAAGAAGTAAGGCGACGGCCCCGTCTCGGGGCCTGTCCGTCTTCCGGGCGCGATCCGGGTTCGGATCGCGTCGATCAAAGGAGCTGGCTATGGCCAATTTTAAGGATGCAACGGAGCGTCGCAAGGCGCGTGTCCGTCGGGCCCTGCGCTCGACGGCGAATGGGCGTCCGCGGCTGAGCGTCTTCCGTTCGTCGAAGCATATCTATGCGCAGATCATCGACGATGCGAATGGCGTGACGGTTGCGAGTGCCTCGTCACTGGAGAAGGACCTGAAGTCTTCGCTGAAGACCGGTGCCGATCAGGCTGCGGCGTCTGCCGTCGGCAAGCTCGTCGCCGAGCGCGCGGTGCAGGCAGGGGTTTCCACCGTGGTCTTAGACCGCGGCGCCTATCTCTATCACGGGCGCGTCAAGGCGCTCGCCGACGGCGCCCGCGAGGGCGGCCTGAGCTTCTAACGGATACGGGCGGCCCCGCCGCCGAAAGGACAGAACATGGCTCGGGAACGTGAACGCGAGCGCAACCGCGAAGAGCGCGACAGCGAATTCACCGACAAGCTCGTGCACATCAACCGTGTCTCCAAGACGGTGAAGGGCGGCAAGCGGTTCGGCTTCGCAGCTCTCGTCGTCGTGGGCGACCAGAAGGGCCGCGTCGGCTTCGGCCACGGCAAGGCCCGCGAGGTGCCGGAAGCGATCCGCAAGGCGACCGAGGCTGCCAAGCGTGGCTTCATCCGCGTCGCCCTGCGCGAGGGTCGCACCCTCCATCATGACGTGCACGGCCGCCACGGCGCCGGCAAGGTCATCCTGCGCGCCGCTCCGGCCGGCACCGGCATCATCGCCGGCGGCCCGATGCGCGCCGTCTTCGAAACGCTCGGCATGGCCGACGTGGTCGCCAAGTCGATGGGGTCTTCCAACCCCTACAACATGGTGCGTGCCACGTTCGACGCGCTGAAGAACCAGGACAGCCCGCGCTCCGTCGCGGCTCGCCGTGGCCTCAAGGTGTCGGTCCTCCAGGCCCGCCGCCAGGAGGAAGGCGAGGGCGACGCGTAAGGATCGGATCCATGGCCAACAAAGCAACCGTCACCATCGAGCAGATCGGTTCGCCGATCCGCCGCGAGAAGTCGCAGGAAGCGACCCTCGTCGGTCTGAAGCTCAACAAGCTGCACCGTCGTGCCACGCTGGAGGACACCCCGAGTGTCCGCGGCATGATCGCGAAGGTCGCTCACCTCGTGAAAGTGGTGGATTGATCTCATGAAACTCACCGACATGAAGGACAACGACGGCGC
>CAZEZD010000065.1:0-2691 GCA_964516115.1 uncultured Hyphomicrobiales bacterium | reverse complement strand
GAAAGTGGTGGATTGATCTCATGAAACTCACCGACATGAAGGACAACGACGGCGCAACGCATCGCAAGATGCGCGTCGGTCGTGGCATCGGGTCCGGCAAGGGCAAGACCTCCGGCCGCGGCGTGAAGGGGCAGAAGTCCCGTTCCGGCGTCGCCATCAAGGGCTTCGAGGGCGGCCAGATGCCGATCCATCGCCGCCTGCCGAAGCGCGGCTTCAACAACATCTTCCGTCTCTCGTTCGTCGAGGTGACGCTCGCCCGCATCCAGCGCGCGATCGACTCCGGGAAGCTGAAGGCCGGCAACGTCGATGAGGCCGGTCTGGTCTCGAGCGGCGTCGTCCGCCGCGCCCGCGACGGCATCCGTCTGGTTGCCACCGGCGAGCTCAAGGCGAAGATCGACCTGACCGTTTCCGGCGCCTCCGCCGGCGCGGTTGCGGCGGTCGAGAAGGCCGGCGGCTCCGTCACGCTCCTCAAGGCGAAGGAAGAGGCCGCGGCCTGACGGCTGGCGCGCCCCGTCCTTTCGCGACGATCAAGCTTCGAGGGGCCGGTTCGACGAGGACCGGCCCCTTTTCATCTGTGCACTGGCCCGTCGCCTGTCGCCCTGCGGCGAGCAGGGGACTGGCGAAGGCGGCTCCGGGCCGCTAAGTGAGTGCGACTTTTCCGGATGGACGCGTCCGTCCCTCATGCATCGGAGCCACCATGGCATCGGCAGCGGAACAACTTGCAGCCAATCTGAATTTCGGCGCCTTCGGCAAGGCCGAGGATCTCAAGAAGCGCCTGTGGTTCACTCTCGGCGCGCTGCTCGTCTATCGCCTCGGCACCTATATTCCGTTGCCGGGCATCGATCCGGAAGCGCTGCGCCAGATCTTCAACGTCAATCAGGGCGCGCTGGCGATGTTCAATGTGTTCGCCGGTGGCGCCGTCGGGCGCATGGCGATCTTTGCGCTGAACATCATGCCCTACATCTCCGCCTCCATCATCATCCAGTTGCTGACCGCCGTCGTGCCGGAACTGGAGAAGCTGAAGAAGGAGGGCGAGCAGGGCCGCAAGCAGATCAACCAGTACACCCGCTATCTGACCGTCGTGCTCGCCGTGTTCCAGTCCTGGGGCATTGCGGTGGGCCTGCAGTCCTCCGGCTCGGTCGTGGCCAATCCGGGCCTGTTCTTCGTCATGAGCACGGTGATCACGCTGACCGGCGGCACCATGTTCCTGATGTGGCTCGGCGAGCAGATCACCCAGCGCGGCGTCGGCAACGGCCTTTCGCTGATCATCTTCGCCGGTATCGTCGCTGAACTGCCCAGTGTCCTGGCGCAGGCCTTCGAACTCGGCCGCCAGGGTGTCATCTCGACGCCGCTGCTGCTGGCGCTGCTGGTTCTGATCGGTGTCACGATCGTCATCATCGTCTTCTTCGAGAGGGCCCAGCGGCGGCTGCTGATCCAGTATCCAAAGCGTCAGCAGGGCAACAAGGTCTTCGAGGGCAATTCCTCGCACCTGCCGCTCAAGCTGAACACGGCCGGCGTCATTCCGCCGATCTTCGCCTCGTCCCTCCTGCTCCTGCCGACCACGGCCCTGTCGTTCCAGACCAATCCCGCGGAATGGCTGCGCCTCACCGCCCAGTTGCTGGGTCATGGCCAGCCGCTGTTCATGGCGCTCTACGCGCTGCTGATCATCTTCTTCTGCTTCTTCTACACGGCCATCGTGTTCAATCCGACGGAGACGGCCGACAACCTGCGCAAGTATGGCGGCTTCATTCCCGGCATCCGGCCCGGCGAGAAGACGGCGCAGTACATCGACTATGTCCTCACCCGCATCACGGTCGTCGGCGCCGCTTACATCACCCTGGTCTGCCTATTGCCCGAAGTGCTGATTGGCCAGCTTGGACAAAGCTTCTATCTCTTGGGCGGCACGTCGCTGCTCATCGTCGTCACGGTGACGCTCGATACGGTGGCGCAGGTGCAGGGATATCTGTTGGCCCATCAGTATGAAGGGCTGATCAAGAAGTCGCAGCTCAGGGGGAAACGTCGATGAAGCTGATTCTGCTCGGGCCTCCCGGGGCGGGGAAGGGGACCCAAGCACAGCGTCTGGTGGACAGGCACGGCATCGTCCAGCTGTCCACCGGAGACATGCTGCGGGCGGCGGTCAAAGCGGGCACGCCCGTCGGTCTGAAGGCGAAGGATGTCATGGCGCGCGGCGAACTGGTGTCGGACGACATCGTCGTCGGCATCATCGAGGACCGCATCGCCGAGCCGGACTGCGCCAAGGGATTCATTCTCGACGGTTTCCCGCGCACGGTCGCCCAGGCCGAGGCGCTTGACCAGATGCTGGCGAGGCACGGCCTTGGCCTGGACGCTGTCATCGAACTGAAGGTGGACGAGAGCATCCTCGTCGGCCGCATCGAGAAACGCGTCGCCGAGATGACGGCGCGCGGCGAACCTGTCCGTGCCGACGACAACGCGGAATCGCTCAGGAAGCGTCTCGACGCCTATCGCGCCCAGACTGCGCCCGTCTCCGACTACTACGCATCGAAGGGCGCGCTGAAGACGGTCGACGGCATGGCACCGATCGATAACGTCACCAAAGCCATCGCTGCCCATCTCCCCGTCTGACGATTTCCGGTGATTTCGTCTTGACGTGCGGCCGAGGGCGGGCTATGCGCCCCATCTCGTCCGATCGACGGTGACATCGGTCCGTCT
>CAZEZD010000064.1:3554-10893 GCA_964516115.1 uncultured Hyphomicrobiales bacterium | reverse complement strand
AAGTCGAAGGGCGCGACGTAGAAGCCGCCCTCGCCCTGGACCGGCTCGACGATGATGGCGGCGACGCGCTCGGGCTCGACGTCGGAGGCAAAGAGCTGCTTGAGGTTGGCCATGGCGGCCGCCGTGTCCAGGCCGTGATAGGTCTTCGGGAAGGTGACGTGGAACACGTCGTTCGGCATCGGGCCGAAGCCCTTCTTGTAAGGGTTCACCTTGCCGGTCAGCGCCATGCCCATCATCGTGCGGCCATGGAAGGCACCGGAGAAGGCGACGATGGCGGAACGGCCGGTGAAGTGGCGCGCCGCCTTGACCGCGTTCTCGACCGCTTCGACGCCGGTGGTGACCAGCATCGTCTTCTTGGCATGCTCGCCGGGGGTCAGCGTGTTCAGGCGCTCGGCGAGCGCGATGTAGCTCTCGTAGGGCGCGACGTTGAAGCTGGTATGGGTGAAGGAGTCGAGCTGATCCTTCACAGCCTGGATGATCGCCGGGTGGCGGTGGCCGGTATTGACCACGGCGATGCCGGCCGCGAAGTCGATGTACTCCTTGCCGTCTGCATCCCACAGCGTCGCGTTCTCGGCGCGGGTGGCATAGATGCCCTTGGTGGCGACGCCGCGCGGAACGGCCGCGTGCTGACGGGTCGCAAGGACTGTGTTCTTCGACATGGCGGGTCTCCTCGGGTCGCATCCGACGAATGGATGGGCGATGAGTATCGTCTGCTCAAAATTTTGAGCAGACGGGAAAATGCAAGGCAACTATGTTGGGCGTGACAGGGATCGCCCGGACAGGACGACATGGACTTCGACGTTGGCGGCCGCTTGAGGGAAATCCGGCAGAAGGCCGGTCTGTCGCAGCGCGAGCTTGCCACACGCGCCGGCGTTCCGCACGGGCTCATCGCGACCATCGAGCAGAACAAGTCCAGCCCCTCGGTGGCATCGCTGCGCAAGGTCCTCGAGGGTCTGGGGATCAGCTTCGTCGATTTCTTCACACCGGCGAGGCCGGCGGAGGACAAGGTCTTCTTCGAGGCCGGCGAACTCGTCGACCTGACGTCGATCCTTCCCGGCGCGATGATGCGCGGCGAAGGGCGGATCGTGTTCCGCCAGGTGGGCGATGCCCGCGCGAACAACCTCCAGATCCTGCATGAACGCTACGAGCCCGGCGCCGACACCGGCGAGGCCATGCTGTCCCACGCCTCCCGCGAGGGCGGCGTCGTGCTGTCCGGGCGGCTGGAGGTGACGGTGGGAGCGGAGGTCCGCGTCCTGACGGCCGGCGAGGCCTATCTGTTCGACAGCCGCATTCCCCACCGCTTCCGCAATGTCGGCGACGAGGTCTGCGAGGTGGTGAGCGCCTGCGCGCCACCCTACCTGTAGCGGCAGCCGCCTACCTCCTGGCTTCCCGACGCAACATTTCAGGCCTCAATGCGGCGCGCCTTGGAAACACGCGCGCCCTACGGCAGGCTGCCGCAACGCAACAACGGGTTTCCCATGGCCGCCAGCCGAAGCCTTGCCAGCCGCTCCCTTGCCGGAATCCTCGCCGTGATCCTGGCGGGTGGTACGCTGTCGATCCTCGATGTCCGTCCGGCCTTGGCGCAGTTCGACATCGGCGCAGGTCTGCGCGCCCTCGGTGGCGGCCAGGGTGCGGGCGCCCGCGGCGGCGAGGCCCGCCGGCCGGGAGCGGCCACGCCGCGGCGTGGACAGCCGACATCGAGCGCACCGCGGGCGACCCGCCGCGGCCAGCAGGGGGCGCCGGAAGCCCAGCAGGGCGGTCTGCCGGGCGCGCTTGGCGGCCTTGGCGTCCTCGCCCCGCTGATCGGCGGCGGCATTCCGGCCCAGGCCGCGCCGCAGCAGCAGCCATCCCGCGCCAATGCGCGGCGCGGCAATCCGCGCGACCGGCGCCAGCAGCAGGCCCAGCCCGACCAGGGCAATGCAGCCGGCGCAGCCGCCGCGCTCGGCGTCATTGCTCCGATGATCGGCGCCGCTGTCGGCGGCGGTGGCATTCCCGGCATTCCGGGCGGCGGCGGTATCCTCCCCCCCGGCCTTCCCGGCGGCGGAGGTTTCGGCGGTGGCGGCGGCGGCCGCAACGCGCTCATCGGCGCCGCCGTCGCAGCGGTCGCCGTGCCAGCCATCCTCTCCATCATCGAGCAGGCGCGCGCCAATGACCGCACCGCCGCTGCCAGTGAGCCGCCGGGCCTTCCCCCTGCCGAGGAGCGCCGCTTCGTCGCCGGCGAAGTGCTGTTCATCATGGCGCCGGACGCGCCGCAGGCCGCCATCCGCCAGGTGGAGCGCCGCTTCCAGCTCCGCCTCCTCCAGCGCGAGACGGCCGAGGTCGTCGGCGCGGTGATGCACCGCTACCGCGTGCCGAACCGCCAGACCGTGCCGGCCGCCATCCGTGCGATGCAGCAGGCGGTGGGCTTTGCCTATATCCAGCCGAACTACGTGTTCGAGCGGCCGGAATTCCGGGTGAAGCTGCAGTCGGCGAACGCCATGCGGGCGCAGGGCGACCAGCGGCTGCAATATGTCGTGGATGCGCTGCGCCTGTCGGAAGCGCACCAGATCGCGCGCGGCCAGCGCATTGCCATCGCGGTGATCGATTCCGGCGTCGATGCCAACCATCCGGAACTCGCGGGCCGCGTCACCCAGAGCTTCGACGCGGTCGGCGGCCAGTTCCGCGCCCATGAGCACGGCACCGGCATGGTCGGCGCCATCGCCTCCCAGCGGCAGTTGCTCGGCGTCTCGCCGGGCGCGGAGATCCTCGCGGTGCGCGCCTTCGCTCCGGGTCAGACCCAGGGGTCCACCGGCACCAGCTTCCATATCGTCAAGGCGATGGACTGGGCCATCCGCAACGGTGCCCGGGTCATCAACATGAGCTTTGCCGGCCCGCGCGATCCGATGATCGCCCGCGCCATCCAGGTGGCGGCCGACCGTCGCATCGCCATGGTCGCGGCCATGGGCAATGGCGGTCCAAATGCCCCCATCTCCTTCCCGGCGGCCGATCCCAACGTCATCGCCGTGACCGCGACCGACAAGGAGGGACGCCTGTTCGATGCGGCAACCCAGGGCGACCATGTCGCCGTGGCCGCACCGGGCGTCGAGATCATCCTGCCAGCCCCGCGCGGCGGCTACCAGATCTCCTCGGGCACCTCCGTGGCGGCGGCCCATGTCAGCGGCATCGTCGCCCTGATCCTCGAGCGCCACCCGGACGCCGATCCTGCCGCGCTGCGCCGGCTGTTGCAGGCAACGGCGCGCCAGGGCGGCATTCCCGACCCGCGCCTCGGCGCCGGTGTCGCTGACCCTGTCCGCGCGCTGACCGCCGAACTGCCGCGCCACGAAGCCCCGCCCGCCATGGCCACCGCGCCGGGCAGCGAGGCGCCGCGCGCCGATGCGCAGCCACAGCCTGCCGCTCCGGCCGTTCCCGCACCGGCCAGCGTCACGCCGCGCTGAGGTCTGAATGGCGCAAAGCGCGGTTCCCTCGGCACCCGGGGCACGCTAGGAGCAGGTCGCGCCGCCGTATCGCGGCGCGGCCGCCGTTCCTCGCGTCAGGGCGGCGTGACGGGACCGATCGGCCATGCAGGACTACATCCGGAACATCCTCTCCGCGCGCGTCTATGACGTCGCCATCGAGAGCCCGCTGGACGCCATGCCACGGCTGGCACAGCGGCTTGGCGCGGCGGTCCGCCTGAAGCGCGAGGACCTGCAGCCGGTCTTCTCGTTCAAGCTGCGCGGCGCCTACAACAAGATGGTGAGCCTGCCGAAAGAGGCCCTGGACCGCGGTGTCATCTGCGCCTCGGCCGGCAACCATGCGCAGGGGGTCGCGCTCGCCGCGCAGAAACTCGGCGTCAAGGCCACCATCGTGATGCCGAAGACGACACCCGACATCAAGGTGCAGGCGGTGAAAAGCCGCGGCGGCAAAGTGGTGCTGCACGGAGAGAACTTCGACGAGGCTTATGCCCATGCCCGGCAGATCGAGGCCGAGAAGGGCCAGACCTTCATCCACCCCTATGACGACCCGGACGTGATCGCCGGCCAGGGCACGGTGGGCATGGAGATCCTGCGCCAGCACCCGGACCCCATCGACGCCATCTTCGTGCCCATCGGCGGCGGCGGGCTCGCCGCCGGGGTCGCGGTCTTCGTCAAGTTCCTGCGGCCCGACGTGAAGGTCTTCGGCGTCGAGCCGGACGATGCCGCCTCCATGGCGGATGCGATCGCCGCGGGCTCTCGCGTGATCCTGAACCAGGTCGGGCTCTTCGCCGACGGCGTCGCGGTCAGGCAGGCGGGAGAAGAGACCTTCCGTCTGTGCAAGGACCTGCTCGACGGGGTCATCACGGTCAGCACCGACGAGATCTGCGCCGCGGTGAAGGACATCTTCGAGGATACCCGCGCCATCGCCGAACCCTCCGGCGCGGTGAGCCTTGCCGGGCTCAAGGCCTATGTCGAGCGCGGCGAGGGCAATGGCGGGGCGCTGATCGCGATCAACAGCGGCGCCAACATGAACTTCGACCGCCTGCGCCACATCGCCGAGCGGGCGGAACTGGGTGAGAAGCGCGAGGCGCTGCTGTCGGTGACGATCCCCGAAGAGCCCGGCAGCTACCGCCGCTTCATCCAGCTTCTCGGCAAGCGCGCCATCACCGAATTCAACTACCGCTACGCCGATCCCGAGCGCGCCGAGATTTTCGTCGGCGTGCATCTCGATTCAGGGGGCGAGGACAAGCGGCAGATCCTCGCCACGCTGGCCGAGCACGGCTATCCGGTGCTCGACATGAGCGACAACGAACTGGCCAAGCTGCACGTGCGCTACATGGTCGGCGGCAAGACGCACGGCATGGAGGGCGAGCGCATCTTCCGCTTCCAGTTCCCTGAGCGGCCGGGCGCGCTGCTGAAGTTTCTCACTTCCCTGTCGGAGGGCTGGAACATCTCGTTGTTCCACTACCGCAACCACGGCGCCGACTATGGTCGCGTGCTGGCCGGCATCCAGGTTCCGCCCGCCGACCACTGCCAGTTGAAAAAGCGGCTCGACGATCTCGGCTATCCCTACTGGGAGGAGACCGAGAACCCCGCCTACAGGGCCTTTCTCGGGTGATCCATCCGGGTCCTCAGCGCACCACGGGCATGCCGGCCCTCTGCCAGGCCGAAATCCCGCCGGCGACACGGCTCTCGATCGGCAGCCGGCCTTGCGCATTCGCCGAGCGCGCGGCGGCGATCGCTTCCGCCGATATGTCCGAAGGCTGATACAAGACTATGTCCCGCTGCACTGTCCTTCGCGCATCAGGCCGTCTATTCGTCGTCCCCTCCAAGAACTTCGCACAAAATCTTAGACTTTCGTTCGCCAATCGCGCGTTGTTTACGAAGTCACCACGAATTCTGCACTAGGCTGCTGCCCCGGTCCGCATCCGGATCCTGGCAGTTGCAGAGTAGGACAGCGTTCGGTGCAGGAAGGCGATTCACTCGTCTCCGAGGTCGGGGTCTTCGGCCCGATCATCGCCCAGGCCATCGACGGGGTCGTGATCATCGATCACGAAGACCGGATCGTGCTGTTCAATGCCGCCGCCGAGCGCCTGTGGGGCATGACCGAGGCCGAGGTCATGGGCCGGAATGTCGGCATTCTGGTCCCTGAGAGCCACCGCTCGCAGCATGTCGCGCAGATTGCGCGCAACCGGGCGGGCGGTGAAGACCGCCTGGTGGGCCGCACCGTGGAAGTCGCCATCACGCGGCCCGACGGCTCGCAGGTCTGGGGCGCCCTCTCCCTCTCCCGCACCGCGATCGGCGACCGCGTCTTTTATGCCGCCTTCGTCAAGGACGTGACGGAGGATGTGAAGCGGCGCGAGGAGCTCTACCTCCTCTCCCTCGTCGCCAACGAGACGGATCGTGCCGTCCTCATCACCGACCGGCAGCAGAAGATCGTCTACTGCAACCGATCCTTCATGGAGATGTTCGGCTATTCCCGCGACGAACTGATCGGTCGCATTCCCTCCGTCCTGCTCGCCGGTCAGCATACCGACCCCAAGACCCTCCGGGCCCTGGCGCGCCTGTCGCAGGGCGATCGCAGCGTCACCATCGAACTCATCGGCTACGACAAGGGCGGACGCGAGATCTGGATCTCGGCGACGGTCAACCCCGTCTTCGACGAGCACGGCAAGCTGCGCAACGCGGTCTGCGTCATTTCCAACATCACCGAAACGCGCCAGACGCAGGTCCTGCAGCAACGCATCCTCGAGGCGGTCGCGCGGGACGACGACCTTCCCGATGTGGCGCGGCTGATCTGCCAGGAGGTGGAGGCGATCGCCCCGGGGGTGATCTGCACCATCATCAGGGTCGACCACGAAGGGCGGTTGAGGCCGCTCGCAGGCCCGAGCGTGCCGGAAGCCTATGGCGAGGCGATCGACGGCATTCCCATCGGCCCCGATGTCGGCTCCTGTGGTACCGCCGCATGGCGTGGCGAACCGGTGCTGGTGGAGGACATCGAGACCGACCCGCTCTGGGCCTCCTACAGGGACCTACCGCTGCCGCTCGGGCTGAAGGCGTGCTGGTCCAGCCCCATCAAGCTGAAGGATGGCCGCGTCGCAGGCACCTTCGCCTTCTATTTCCGGGAGAAGCGCGGACCGAGCACCTGGCATGAGCGGCTGGTCGAGGCCTGTGTGCATCTCTGCGCACTCGCCATCGAGCGACATGAGGCCAAGGCGCATATCGCCCGCCTCGCCTATTTCGACACGCTGACGGGCCTGCCGAACCGCACCCGCCTGACCGAACATGTCGAGGAGGCCATCGCGCGCGTGGGCGCGGGCGATGCCTCCAGCCTCGCCTTGCTCTTCCTCGACGTCGACAGCTTCAAGGACGTCAACGATTCGCTCGGCCATTCCGCCGGCGATGCCCTGCTGATCGAGATCGCCCGGCGTCTGAAGGAGCAAGCCGGGCCGCGTGACGTCGTCAGCCGTCTCGGTGGCGACGAGTTCGTGATGGTGCTGGAGGATCTCGACGCCGACCAGGCGGCGGGCGTCGCCGAGCGGGTTGTGCGCAGCCTGGCGGCACCCATGGAACTGGAGCACATGACGCTGTCCGCCTCGGCGAGTATCGGCATCAGCCTGTTCCCCGGCGACAGCGCCAATCGCGAGGAATTGCTCAAGCACGCCGACACGGCCATGTACGAGGCCAAGAACGCGGGGCGCGGCTCCTATCGCTTCTTCAGCCCGGAGATGAACCGTCAGGTCCAGGAGCGGCTGGTCATGGGGGCCGCGCTGAAGGAATCCCTCGGCCTCGGCCATCTGGCGCTCCGCTACCAGCCGCAGATCCGGGGCGAGGACGGCGGCCTGCACGGGGTGGAGGCGCTCGCCCGCTGGACGCATCCGCGCTTC
>CAZEZD010000064.1:0-3544 GCA_964516115.1 uncultured Hyphomicrobiales bacterium | reverse complement strand
CGGGCAAGTTCATCGCTCTCGCCGAGGAAACCGGTCTGATCGAGGCGGTCGGCGAATGGGCGATCAGCGAGGCCTGCCGCCAGATGGCCGACTGGCAGGCGCGCGGCGTCGCCATTCCGACGGTTTCGGTCAATCTTTCGCCGCTCCACTTCCGCAACCCGCGGCTGCCCGAGCTCGTTACCGTGGCCCTTGAGTGCTCCGGGTTGTCCGCCGATGCCCTGACCCTCGAGATCACCGAGGGCGTTATGATGGACAACTGTCCCGGAACAAGGGCGACGGTGGAGGCTGTCGCCCATCTCGGGGTGCGCCTCTCGCTGGACGATTTCGGCACGGGCTATTCGAGCCTGTCCTCGATCTCGACGCTGCCAATCGAGGAAATCAAACTCGACCGGAGCTTCGTGCGCGATCTCCAGAACGACAAGAACGCGCGAGCGGTCGCCTCGGCGGTCATCCGCATCGGCCAGAGCCTCGGTCTGACCGTGGTTGCCGAAGGCGTCGAGACGGAGCCGCAGCATCGCTTCCTGCAGGCGCTCGACTGTCACGTCATGCAGGGCTTCCTGTTCGCACCGGCCCTGACCGCGCCGGAACTCGAACGATGGCTGACCGAACGTGACGTGACGCTCTCTCCCATCGCCCATGTTGCGTGACGGGCGAGCCTAGAGTTCGACGACATCCTTCATCGACGGACTGATATAGGCCCGGCAAAGGCAACTGACGCCGAGCGGACAGGCCACGTCGTTGGCGTCGGCATGATGGACGCCGCAGATCATGCTGGCGAGCGAACCATCGCCGACCCTGCCCAGCACCTCCTGCCGGATGGTCTTGGCCCGCGGCACAGGGCCGAAATAGACGCGCGTCCTGACGAACGGACGCGGGGCGGTCACCACCGCCTCGACGCGCGAGCGCACCGTTTTCATGCTGAAGGGACGGGCGATGTACTCATGGACGCCGGCCGTCAATGCTCCGACCACGGATGTGCGCGTCGGCTGGCCGGCGATCATGATGATCGGCGTGTACTGTAGCCCGCCGCCGGCGCGGCGCAGGAACTGCGTGACCTCGACGCCGTCGAGCCCGGTCAGGTTGAGGTCGAGGATGATGAGGCTTGGCCGCTGCTGCTCGGCCGCCTCGATGGCATCGAAGCCGGTCCGGCATTCCAGGACACGCCCCATCCCCGCCACGGCCGAGCGGATGAGGCTGCGCGAGAACGCCTGTTCGTCCGCGACGAGAATGGTCGTGCGGGCGGGCCGGTGAAGATCGACGGGACTACGCTTCAACACGCGACATGACCTTACGTCATACAACCCGCCCCAGATGCCACGCACCTCCTTAACGAAGGGCTAAGTGCGCGGGGAAGAGGCGTGTGCCGCGCGTCAGGCGCGCTCGAGCAGTCCGAGGGCGACGAACCGCCGACAGAAGGCCAGAGCCGCTTCGCCGCCGAGGGAGCCGGGCGTCGCCCCTTCGCTCAGCCGCTCGAGCCAGCCGAGTTCGACCGACGTCAGCGGCTCGGACGGGCCGGCCCAGCGCAGTTCCGCCCCCTCGCCCACCGGCACGACATGATGATGTACCGCGTCGGTCAGGATCAGCCTGTCGTCCGGGCCGGGCGGCGGCGTCACCAGACCGCGACCCGACATGGTCATGCGGTCGGTGGAGAGCTGCTGCAGGAACTGCAGCGCGACCATGTCCAGCGCCTCCTCGTTGGCCAGCGACTCGAGCCTTTCGCGGGCGGCCGCGACCAGCCCCTCACGGACGGCCGGATCGCCGATCCGCCAGGTGCGGAAGGACTGGCGCAGGCTCGGCAGGCGCGGTTCCATCTGGTCGATGGCGGCCTTCAGTGCATCGGCCCAGCTCGGCTCCAGGAGGCCGACGGTGATGTGCAGGGACGGCTCGCCGCCCTCCTGCACCGAGGCGTCATGGGCGACGCCGCGCGGCACGTAGAGCACGTCGCCGGCCTGAAGCGTGAGGTCGCGCGCGCCCGCGGGGTCGGCCCGGTGAAGCGCCCCGTCCCACGGTGTGTTGCGGGTGGCGTGGGGCAGCAGCATGTCGCCCCAGACGCGCCATTTCTTCGACCCCGAGACCTGCAGGACCAGCACGTCGTGGGTGTCGAAATGCGTACGGAAGCCCTGGGCGCCGGGCGGCGTCAGATAGATGTTCGCCTGCACCGCGTGCAGGAACGCCTTCTCCAGCCCGCGGCAGAAGTCGGCCAGCGGCGGATGGAACTCGTGGAACTGCGAGACGACGAGCGTCGCCCCGCCATCGAAGAGGCGGAACAGGCGAACCGGATCGACGCGGCCATCCTCCGTGGTGAAGAGGTCGTCCGGAACGGCGGCGCTGCCGTTGCGCGAGCTGTCCGCCATGGCGATGCGGGGAATCTGCGCCCCATCGGTGCGCACGAAGGCGTCGAGGTTCGCCACCGACAGAAGCTTCGCAAAGCGCGTCGCGTCACGAGCCTGGAAATGACGCGCCTTGCAGGCTTCGCGCAACTCCAGCACCTCCGGCACGGTCATGTTGCCGAAGGCGAGGGAAAAGGCGCTTGCAGCCAGCGTCATGACGGCGGAACCCGTAAACCCGGCCTACCAGCCGCGTCCCCGCCCCCGCGGGTCGCGCGGATCGTTGTCGGTGATGCGGACGGGGCGCCGATAGACACGCACCCGGCCGCGGCCCGGATCGTCATAGGGATCGTTGTCTGTTCCACGACGGCGCACGAAGCGGCCGCGCCCGCGGCCCTCACGGTCATAGGGATCACTGTCGGTGACACGCAGGCGCTGGGCCTCCGCCGGCTGCGAGGTCGCCATCACCGCCGGAACCGCCAGGGTAGCGGCGCCGGCCAGGGTCCGGAAGAAGAACAGGCGCCGGTCGAGCGGCTTCGACTCGGTGTCGGCCTTCGGATCGTCAACGGCGGGCACGTCGCGCGGTGCGTCGGTCATTGATCTGTCCTCCCCTCGTCCGGACATGAACGGTCCAGCTTCGAATGGTTCCAAGGACGTAATCATGCACAAGACGACAGCGTCGCCAATAGTGTTTTGACGTAGAGGGAGGTCATCGCCCGCTGGCGATCGGCAGCTTCGCAATCGTGGGAAGCGCGGGGAGGCCCGGAGTGGAGGGGAGGGGACCACGTTCAAGGGGTCGCAGATTGCGGTCCCCTCCCGTCCGAGCCAGTGAACCGGCGACGCAAAACCTGATGCCGGGTCATCATCCCTGTTGCACAGGCGATGCCAGCGGGCCGAGAGCCCCCACGACACAAGATGTTGGGGGTCGATGCGCGCGACGGCGCGACATATCGACAACCCGGTACGGAGGCGCGGAGGCCGCCCGCCAAATGGCCCGTGCAATCCGCGAGGGTCTCGCAGTTTGCGAGACTTGCCGGCGTCGACCCCGGTGCCGACCGCCGCCGTCGGTTTTCGTTGCGCCGGAAGCCCCGCTCCTATAATGCACCGCAACAGAGTTCACGCGGGCCGCCTTACGACGGAGCCCGCTTTTTCGTATTGGCCTGACCGGACGCCCGCCCCCATGTCTATGCGCAATATCGCCATCATCGCCCACGTCG
>CAZEZD010000063.1:0-10909 GCA_964516115.1 uncultured Hyphomicrobiales bacterium | reverse complement strand
CAGGACATCATCAACAAGTTCGGCGGCCAGATGAAGCCGACCTGGGGCGTGCCGGTGGAAGAGATCCAGCGCGGCATCAAGCACGGTGTCCGCAAGATCAACATCGACACCGACAACCGCATGGCCATGACCGGCCAGATCCGCAAGGTTCTGTCGGAGAGCCCGGGCGAGTTCGACCCGCGCAAGTACCTGAAGCCGGCGATGGAGGCGATGACTGCCCTCTGCAGGCAGCGCCTCGAGGAGTTCAACACCGCCGGGCAGGCCTCCAAGATCAAGCGCGTGGTGACGCTCGCCGACATGGCGAAGCGCTACGCCAAGGGCGAGCTCGACCCGAAAATCGCCTGATCGGCACCCTCCGTCTGAATGTGGAGCGGGGAGGCTCGCGCCTCCCCGTTTGACGTTCAGGACAGGCGCCTGTCCTCACTCGTTGGCCTTCACCTCGATGTTGAACATCGGCATGGCGGCGAAGGGCGAGCCGCGCAGGGCGACGGCAAGCGCCGCGAGCGGGATGTCGCCCTTCGGCGTCAGCGTAATGGCGAGCGAAGTCGGATCGTCGAGGAACTCGCCGAAGGCCTCGGTGATCTGCTCGGCGAGGGCGCGATCCTGGATGAACTGGCCGATCATCATGCCGGCCTGCTGCTTGATCTGCTCCTTGAAGTCGTCCTCGCCCATGCCAGCCTGCTTGGCCACGTGGCTGATGAAGGAGGCGACGCCGCCGTCCTCGGTGTAGGTCAGCGTCAGCCCACCCGCCTTGGCCGCGAGTCCGAGCACGGCGGCGCTGCCGGGCAGGGCCTCGATCTGGGCGCGGTCGAGACCGCCGATGGCCATGACGAGGTTCAGCGAGCCGACGTCATCCACCTCGACGTTGAAGGTGCGCATCCGCAACTCCTTCGCGCCCTCGACATATTCGATCTCCAGCTCGGCGCCGAGATTGACGTTCTCGGTGAGGCCGAGAGGCGCGAGCTGCGCCCGCTGGCTGGCATTGGTGATCGGCGCCTCGAAGCCGGTCAGCTTCGCGCGCAGGCGCGTGGGCATGATGCCGACGCGCGGTCCGCCCTCGATCTCGAACCGGTCGAGCTTGCCGAGGCGCTGTCCGCTGCGCTCCTTCACGTCGACGTTCTCAAGGAGAATGCGCCGGATGTCCGGATAGGCGGTCGGCGGGATCGGCTTGCCGGCCGAGAACGAGCCGTCCGAGAACTCCCTGGCGAGCGCGATGAGGCCGGAGGCGTCGATCGTCTCGATGCTGAAGCGGCCGATCGTGGTGTTCTGCCCATTGGCAGCCGCCGCGTCGATGCCGGTGAAGTCGATGGAGGTGATCCGGCCCTGCGACACGCCGGTGATGGCGAAGCGGGTCACTGCAACGGGGAGACCTTCGTTCGAACTGCCGCGGAAGCCGGCCAGTTCGACCCGCTCGATGTCGAGGCGGGAGAACAGTTCGGCGACCACGCCCATGCTGCGGCGGCGCGACTCCTCGCTGGCGCCCGCCGGGTCGATGTCCTGCAGGGTCTGCGTCAGTGCGACGAGCGACCGTTCGCCCGGTCGCATCGACACCTTGCCGAAGCTGATCCTGTCGATGGTGAAGGGCCTGTTCTGTGCGCTCGTGCCGCGGATCTGTTCCAGCGAGCCGCTGTCGAGGGCGACGGTCGTGGTAGTGCCCGTCCTCACACCCGCGGAGGTGTCCAGGCCGAGGAAGCGGCTGGCGCCGATCTCGACGCGCTGGCCCTGCTGGCCCTCGGTCGGGCTGGTGACGATTCCGGCGATGGTCATCTCGGTGACCTTGCCGCGCTGATAGCCGTTGAGCCGGATGTCCCGATAGACGGCCTGCTCCATGCGGGCCTCGCGGCGGCGCTGGAGGGTCATGGCCGGAATCGTGACGTTCTGTGCGGAGAAGCCCGTGACCGAGGCTTCGCTGGCGCCCTGGAAGAAGGGCTCGCGCGTCGCCAGGCTGCCGAGGATGGCGGCGAGGGAACCCTGCGCCCCCGCGATTTCGACCCTGTCCGTCTTGTAGGATTGGCCGTCGGCCGCCGTTCCCTCGATGCCTTCGATGACGATGCGTGCATTGGTCAGCGCGTCCGAACCGGTGGTGCCGCCCGTCACCGTGATGCGGTTGACCTTCACGCCGACCGGCCGGTCTCCCGTCGACGAGAAGGTCACGTTCGACAGAACCGCGCTGGAGCCGTCGTCGCGCGCCTCGCCGACCGCTGCCGCGCCCAGTTGAAGCGCCGGCATGGCCGCCACTGCCGCCCGCGACAGGTCATCGGCGGGACCCGCAAGGGCCGTGGAACTGAGGGCGATGACCAGGACTGCGGAGAGTCTCAGGCGGGACGGGGTTCGCATCATGATGGTCCTGACGTTGTGTCGGGAAAGGAGAATAGTCATACGACGGAAATCGCGCGTCGGTTGATTTCCCGACGCGATGGCCGCATGGAAGCAAGGCTTGCGCGCCGATGTTTCCGGACGATGTCGATCTTGCACCGGTTTGCAATGATTCTCCCCTTTTTCGCCTCTTTCCCCGTTAGGGTGCCGCTCGATGCGCGAAGATCGAAACCCTGCTCCCGTCGTGACCCAACTCGTGCTGGTGACGCCCGTCCTCGGTGACCCCGCCGATTTCCTGCCGGCCCTGTCGGCCGCGCTGGCGGCGGGTCCCGTCGCGGCGGTGATCGCCCGCTTCGAGGCGAGCGACGAGCGCACCCTCGTCAACCGCATCAAGGAGCTCGCCTCGACGGTCCAGGCCGGCGGCGCTGCCCTCATGGTGGAAGGACCGGTCGAGGCCGTGGTGCGCGGCGGCGCCGACGGCATCCACCTCGTCTATCAGCCCGAACTCCTGTCCGAGGCGGTCAGCCGGCTCGCCCCGCAGCGCATGGTCGGCGTGGCCGGCCTGAAATCGAAGGACGACGCCATGGCGTCCGGCGAGGCCGGTGCCGACTACGTGATGTTCGGCGAGCCGGCGGTCTCCCGCCACGCCGAGAAGAACGGCGTCGTTCCCCCCTTCCATGCCGTCGTCGAGCGCGTCGCCTGGTGGGCCGAGGTCTTCGAGGTGCCGGTGGTCGGCCATACCCCCGACATCGCGGGCGCCGCGGCGCTGGCGAAGGTCCATGCCGACTTCGTCGCCCTCGGCGCGCCGGTCTGGGATCATCCCGAAGGTCCTGCGGCGGCGGTTGCCGAGGCTCTGGCGCGGATCAAGTCCGGGCCTGCCGCATGAGGCGGGCGGCGACCCTGGTGGCTCTGGCCTTGCTGGCGGCGATGTCGTCGGCGCCCGCCCAGAACCGTCCCGCGCCTCGACCGGCAGCGCCGGCGCCCGCGCCGGTCCGCGCCGAGCCGCCGAGCGCCGAAGCCGCCTATGCGGCCTATCAGCGCGGCCAGTATCTGACGGCCTTCCGTCAGGCGACGGAGCGCGTCGAGGTCCTGGCCGATCCCGCTTCCATGATGCTGCTCGCCGAACTCCACGCGGCTGGCATCGGCATCCCGCAAAACGAGGAACGGGCGCTCGGCTGGTACCGCCTCGCCGCCGATCGCGGCGACCGCAACGCCATCTTCGCCCTCGGCATGCTCCACATCGAGGGGCGCGCCGGCCAGACCCGCGATCCAGCGCTCGCCCGGCCCTTCTTCGAGAAGGCCGCCGGTCTCGGCCATCTCGCCGCCGCCTACAATCTCGGCCTGCTGGCGCTCGGCGGCCATGGCGGGGAGCGCGATCCGGCGCTGGCGGCGCGCTGGTTCCAGCAGGCGGCCGACCTCGGCAACGCCGACGCCCAGTATGCTTTCGCGGTACTGCTCAAGGACGGCAACGGCATTCCCGCCGACCTGCCGCGCGCCGCCGCCTACATGGAGCGCGCCGCAAAGCAGGACCTTCTGGAGGCCATGATCGACTTCGCCGTCATGCTGTTCAATGGGCAGGGCACGCAGAAGGACGAGGCGCGCGCCGCCGGGCTGTTCCGCAGGGCGGCGTTGCGCGGCAATCCGCTGGCGATGAACCGCTACGCGCGGCTGCTCGCCGCCGGCCGCGGCACCCGTCCCGATGCGCAGAAGGCGGCGCAATGGCACATGACCGCCCATATGCTGGGGGCCTCGGACGCCTGGCTGCAGGAGTTCGTGAAGAACATGGACCCGGTGCAGCGCGAGGCGGCCGAAAGCGGCGCGCGGGAGTGGTTGCGCTGATACCGGCGCCGCACGGCGCTTGACCGTGACGCCCCTCGCGGGCATGACCCCCCCCGAAAGCCATCCGAAAGATCGACATGCTCCGTTCCGCCCTTCTCAACGTCATGGTCGCCGCCGCCCTCAAGGCAGGCCGCAGCCTCAAGCGCGACTTCGGCGAGGTCGAGCACCTCCAGGTCTCGCTCAAGGGCCCGGCCGACTTCGTCTCGGCCGCCGACCGCAAGGCGGAGCAGATCCTCAAGACCGAACTGATGAAGGCGCGCCCCGGCTACGGCTTCATCGGCGAGGAGGGCGGCGCGACCGAAGGCACGGACGCCACCCACACATGGATCGTCGATCCGCTCGACGGCACCACCAACTTCCTGCACGGCATCCCGCAGTTCGCCGTGTCCATCGGGCTGGAACGCAACGGCGTCCCGGTAGCCGGCGTCATCTACAATCCCGCCAATGACGAGCTCTACACCGCCGAGCGCGGCACCGGCGCCTTCCTCAACGACCGCCGCCTGCGGGTCTCCGCCCGCACCAAGCCGGAGGAAAGCGTCGTCGGCTGCGGCGTGCCCCACATCGCGCGCGGTGACCATGTGCAGTTCCGCAACGAGCTGAAGATCGTCCAGTCGCGCTTCGGCGGCATCCGCCGCATGGGCGCCTGCGCCCTCGATCTCGCCTATGTCGCGGCCGGCCGCTTCGACGGCTTCTGGGAGCGCGGCGTGAATTCCTGGGACATGGCTGCGGGCATCGTCCTCATCCGCGAGGCCGGCGGCTTTGTCACCGACTGCGACGGCCACGACAACATGCTGCTGAACGGCACCGTCTGCGCTGGCAACGAGCCGATCCAGAAGGCCCTGCTCGCGGCGGTGAAGGAAGGCCAGCGGGGCTGACATGGGGCAGGCCAAGCGGCGCAAGGAGGCGGGCGAGCGGGTCACGCACTGCCGCACCTGCACCTATTGCTGCACGCTGCCGCAGATCGAAGCCCTGGCGAAGCCCGCCTACCGTCCCTGTTTCCATATTGCCGATGGCGGCTGCTCCATCTATGGCCGGCCGGAGCGCCCCGCTGCCTGCTCTGCCTATGCCTGCGCCTATCTGACAGCGCGCCTCGCCAATGCGCCGGAGCGCAACCGCATTCCCCATCCGCTGGACTGCGGCGCCTATTTCCACCGCGATCCCGTCGAGAAGGTGATTTTCCTTTTCGTCGATCCGGCCCGCCCGCATCTGTGGAAGGCGACGGCGCTGCTGGTGGATTTCCTGAAACTGCAGGTCGGCAGCGGCTTCGTTCTCTTCGTCACGGACCGCGGCCGACAGTTGGTCATTCGCGACGCGGCGACGCTCGGTGAGGTTCTGGCGCGCGATTTCGTCGCCATGGCCGACCGGGAGGGCCGGCCGCTGGACGTGCCGAGTTTCCGCGAGGCGGCGCCGTCGCCCCCATTCTGACCTGCCGCGGCAAGTGGCGGAGGCTTTACGTCCTCTTAAACGACCTTCGGACAGAATGGTCGTCAGGACGGCCTCATGTATCGCGAGATTTTCGACACCCAGATCGACGAGCGGGCCCACTCGCCCGCCATCCGTCGGCTTTTCAATCACTGGACGGCCGTGCGGGCCGGCGGTGACCGCGTGCCGTTCAGGGAGTTTGATCCCGCGATCCTCGGCCCCGTTGCCGACGACATGATCGTCTTCCGGGCGAAGGGCGAGGACGACTTCGTCTATTCGCACTACGGCCGCGCGCTCGTCGAACGGGCCGGCATCGACATGACGGGGCAGCCGAGTTCGCAGATGCGCGAATCCATCGGCGCCTTCTTCCGCCAGTGCAACATCCGGGCACTGAAGAGCGGCGAGCCGCTCTTCACCCTCCATCGCAGCGCCCTCGCCGGCCAGGTCCATTTGTGGGAACGCCTGGTCTTGCCCTGCCAAGACGAGGCGGGTGAACCGGTCATCGTCGTCGTCGCCAAGCCGAGGCTGTTCCGCGACGATCTGCTGGCCGCCGTTCTCGACGCGTCCCTCGACGCCATCATGGCGGTGCGCCTGTGCCGCGACGATACCGGCACGGCCATCGACGGAGAGTTCGTCGCCGTCAACAAGCGGGCCGCCCAGTGGTCCGGCCTCTCCCTCGAGGCCATGTTGCAGACGAGCGTCCTGGCGCTGTGTCCACACCTGAAGGCATCGGGCCTGTGGGATCGCTATGTCGCGGTGGCGCTGACGCGCGAGGCAGTCCAGTTTGTCACCCTCTATCCGCGGGCGGGTGTCGAGCACTGGCTGGAGATCGCCTGCGTCCCCTTCGGCGACGGCTTCATGGTGACCTATGCCGATGTCACCGAGCGCAAGAACGCCGAAGACGCCATGCGCCAGAGCCAGGCCGAATATGCCCGGGCCAACGAGGCGCTGAAGGCCGAGATCCGCCGGCGTCAGGACCTCGAGGAGGAATTGAGCCGCCTTGCGACACGCGACGGGCTGACCAACGCTCTCAACCGGCGGGCGATCACTGAAAGCCTCTCCAAGGCCATGGCGATGTCCGAGCGCTATGCCCACCCGGTGTCGATCTTCACCATGGACCTCGACCACTTCAAGCGCATCAACGACCGCCACGGCCATGCCGGCGGCGATGCCGTGCTGCGGGCGACCGTCGATCTTCTCACCCACGGCCTGCGCGAGGATGTCGATCTCGTCGGCCGGCTCGGCGGCGAGGAGTTCATCGCCATCCTGCCGCATATCGGCCTGGACGAGGCTGTCGGAATCGCCTGCCGCATGCGCACGCTTCTGGCGTCGGCTACCGTTACCTATGAGGGCGAGAGCATTGGTTTCAGCGGTTCCTTCGGGGTCGCCACATGGGACGGGCGCGAGTCGCTGGACCGGCTGATGAGCCGGTCCGATGCGGCGCTATATGGGGCCAAAGCCGCCGGGCGGAACGCCGTCGCCATGGACAATGGGGCGGGCGAGATCGTGGTGGTCCACCAGCCGGCCCCGCCATCGCTCAACCTTGACGACCTACCGGCCTTCAGGCCCGCGACCCGGCAGGGAACGGCGCCGCGCCGGCCGCAGGAGCGGATGCCAGCCACGTCGACAGGTCCAGCCGCGCCGCCTCGGGAGTGAGTGCGGCAAAGCCGGGCATCTGGTGCCGGAACCAGGTCTCCTGCCGCTTCGCATAGGCGCGGGTGTCGCGCTGTCCGCGGGCGATAGCGTCCTCCAGCGACACCTCCCCCTTGAGATGGGCGATGAGACCCGGAACGCCGTGCGCCCGCATGGCGGGAAGCGCCGGATCGAGCCGGCGCTCTGCGAGCGCCTCAACCTCCGCCAGCGCCCCGGCGGCCATCATCGCCTCGAAACGCCGGTCGATCCGGGCACGCAGGTCGGCGCGGTCGACGGAGAGAAACACCCCCCGGATTTCATGGTCGCCGAGGACGGCGCCTTCGCGGCCGGCCGCCTGCCAGTGGACCAGCGGCCTGCCGGTCGCCTTGAAGACCTCGAGCGCGCGCAGGATGCGCTGAGGGTCGCTCGGCCTCAGGCGTGATGCCGTGAGAGGGTCGCGGGCGGCGAGGCGGGCATGGAGGTCGGCCGGTGGGATGCCCTCCGCCTCGCGGCGGATGCGTTCGCGAACTTCGGGCGGCACCGGCGGAATGGCGGAAAGCCCCTCGGTCAACGCCTTGAAATAGAGGCCGGTGCCACCGACCAGGATCGGCAGCACACCCGAGGCCCCGGCCTCGCTGATCGCCGCCCGCACGGCTTCGACCCAGCGCCCCACGGAGAAGCTCTCGGCGGCATCCACGGTGCCGTAGAGGCGATGCGGGGCCGCCGCCATCTCCTCAGGCGTCGGCCGGGCGGTGATGATGGCGAGGTCGCGATAGACCTGCATGGAATCGGCATTGATGACGACGCCGCCGAAGGTGCGGGCAAGGTCCAGCGCCAGCGCCGACTTGCCGCTTGCGGTGGGACCTGCGATGAGGACGGCCCTCGGCCTGTGACCCTTGCGGGAATCCTCATCGTGACTCACGTCGCAACCCTCATCGCCAATCCTGCGAACCCGTGCCTCGTGGACGATGCCATCCGGGCGGCGTCGGAGCGTCTGGCCGGAGCCGGCGAACCGGTGGTTCTCGACCCGGGCATCGCCGCCGACATTCCTTTCGCACCGCAGGCCGGCGCGGACAACCGCGCCATCGCCGACGACCTCCGCCAGGCACTCGCCGGCCTGCCGCTTGACGTCGTCGTGCAGCCGGCCGCGGGGCGCGCCAAGCGCCTGTTCCTCGCCGATATGGATTCGACCATGATCGGTCAGGAGTGCATCGACGAACTGGCCGACCTCGTCGGCCTGAAGGATCATGTCTCGGCGATTACCGAGCGGGCCATGCGGGGCGAGATCGCCTTCGAGCCGGCGCTGCGCGAGCGGGTGGCGCTACTCAAGGGGCTCTCGGCGTCGGTCGTCGATGATGTCATCGAGCGGCGCATCACCCTGACCCCCGGCGGCCGCGAACTCGTCCGCACCATGAAGGCGAGGGGAGGCTACACCGCGCTCGTCTCCGGCGGGTTCACCCTCTTCACCGCGAAGATCGGCACGATGATCGGCTTCCACGAGGACCGCGCCAACCTGCTCGAGATCGAGGATGGCCTGTTCGCCGGAACGGTGCGCGAACCGATCCTCGGCCGCGAGGCCAAGCGCGACACGCTGGTGGAACTGCGCCAGCGTTTCGGACTGGATGCCGGGGAGACCATGGCGGTCGGCGACGGCGCCAACGATCTCGCCATGCTCGGGGAGGCCGGCGTCGGCGTCGCCTATCACGCCAAGCCGAAGGTGGCGGAAGCCGCCGCGGTGCGTATCGACCACGGCGACCTCTCGGCGCTGCTCTACATGCAAGGCTACGCCCGCACCGATTTCATCCTCTGACCGGCCCCGCGGGGCGCCGGCCGGAAGGGATATCAGCGCAGCGTCAGGGCCACGAAGCGGCGGTCGCCCTCGGCATTGGCCACCAGGAACAGCGCCGATGAGCGGCCCTCCTTGCGCAGGGCCTCGATGCGGCGCGTCACGTCGGCCGGCGAATTCACCGGCTCGTTCTGCACCTCGAGGATGACGTTGCCGGCCTGGATCGCCCGCTCGGCGGCGCGCGACCCCGGATCGACCTGCGTCACCACCACGCCGCGCACGTCGTCCCTGACGCGGAAGCGCTCGCGCATTTCCTGCGTCAGGCCCGAAAGCTGAAGGCCGAGCGCCGAGACCGTCGGGTTCTGCTGGCGAGGCGCCGGACTCTGGGGCTGCCTGCCGGTCGATGCCTGCTGGATATTGCCCTCGCGCCGTCCGAGCGTGACCGTCAGCGTCTCCTCGCGACCGCCGCGCATGACGACGACCGGAACGGCCTTGCCGACCGCCGTCTCGGAGACGATGCGCGGCAGTTCGCGGGAGTTGCGGACGTCGCGGCCGTCGAAGCGGATGATGACGTCTCCGGTCTTCATGCCGGAGGGGCCGGCAGGACCACTCGCCTCGACACCGGCGATGAGAGCGCCGCGGCGGGCGCCGAGATTGAGGCTCTCGGCGATCTCGTCGGTGACCTCCTGGATGCGCACGCCAAGCCAGCCGCGGCGCGTCTCGCCGAACTCGCGCAACTGCCCGATGATCGGCCGCGCCGTGTTGGCGGGAATCGCGAAGGCGATGCCGATATTGCCGCCGGTCTGCGAGAAGATCGCCGTGTTGATGCCGATGACGTCGCCGGCCATGTTGAACAGCGGGCCGCCGGAATTGCCGCGGTTGATGGCCGCGTCCGTCTGGATGTAGTTGTCGAACGGCCCGGACTGGATGTCGCGGTTCTTGGCCGAGACGATGCCTGCCGTCACCGTGCCGCCGAGGCCGAGCGGATTGCCGATGGCCATGACCGGCTCGCCGATGCGGATACGGTCGGAATCGGCGAGATTGACGGCCTTCAGGGGCCGCGTCGGCTGGACGCGCAGGACGGCGACGTCGATCTCGCGGTCACGCCCCACCAGTTCCGCCTTGAGGCGGGTGCCGTCGTTGAAGATGACGGTGATCTCGTCGGCATTGTCGATGACGTGATTGTTGGTGATGACGATGCCCGAGGCGTCGATGACGAAGCCCGAGCCGAGCGACGACTGGCGACGCTGCGGCGCCTGCTGGCCGTTCGGGCCGCCGGGCGGATTCTCGCCGCGGCGGCGGAAGAACTCCTCGAAGAGCTCGTCGAAGGGGGCGCCGGGGCCGGGCTGGCCATTGCCGTCGGGCGGCTGTCCGGGCCGGCGGCCGGGAAGGCCCGGCCGCTGTCCGGGCGAGGCATCGACGCGCGTCGTCGTCGAAATGTTGACGACCGCGTCGATGACGCGCTCGGCGAGATCGGACAGGTCGATCGCCTGCCGCGCCTCGGCGCGGGGCGCAAGGGCAGGGGAGAAGGAGAGCCCCGCACCGAGGGCGAGGGCAAGGCTGGCAGCGGCGAGGCCGCCGCCGATCCGGGAAATCATCATGGAGGTCCTGGTCGAGAAACCGGTGAAGGAACGATGCGGGCGGGAAGAGCCGCGCCCCACCGCCGTACGATGCATGCGCGTCGATCGGTCTGTGGTCATGGCGAATCCCCGTCGGTTCCTTTGCATGATCCCACCATGTTTCGGCGGGATTGCGTCGGAACCTAGTCAATCATGAAATGGGGCGGCGTGGCGACAAGGGAAAGGCCCTTAAGGGCCCGCCGAGGTCCTCGCGCCATCACAGCTGTTTGAAGGCCTCGTCGACCGGCACCTGGAGCGAGATCACCATGCGGTTGGTTTCGGCGGCCATGGCGCC
>CAZEZD010000062.1:5256-11031 GCA_964516115.1 uncultured Hyphomicrobiales bacterium | reverse complement strand
CCGCCTTCGCCAAGGGCGTCGTCGCGACGCTGGAGAAGGAAGGCGCCGGCCTCGATCTCGGGCACTATCGCGATGCCCCTCTGGGCCTGCGCATCTGGTGCGGCGCGACCGTGCAGGCGCGTGATCTGAAGGCGCTGATGCCGTGGATCGCCTATGCCTTCGCGCTCGAGAAAGCGAAGCTGAAGAAGGCGGCCTGAGGCTGTCCGCATCACCAGCCGTCATCCCCGGCGAGCCGCGAGGCGGCGAGGAAGGGGATCCAGGGGCCACCTTGCACTGCCCTTCAACTCCTGGACCCCCTTCCCCTCGCTATCGCTCGGCCGGGGGTGACGTTCGGAGCCCTGAACGCTCCGCGCAGCCCTTTCCTTTCATCGGCGCCTGACGGCGCAAGCCTCTTCCGAACAGGGAGAGGCTGCATGTGGAGCATCATCCCGTGACCAAACCCCGCGCTCTCATCTCCGACGCCCTGTCGCCCGCCGCCGTCCAGATCTTTAGAGATCGCGGCATCGACGTCGATTTCCAGCCCGCTCTCGGCAAGGACAAGGACAAGCTCGCCGCGATCATCGGGGACTATGACGGCCTCGCCATCCGCTCGGCGACCAAGGTGACGCCGGCGATCCTCGCCAATGCCGCGAAGCTCAAGGTGATCGGCCGCGCCGGCATCGGCGTCGACAATGTCGACATTCCCGCCGCGACGGCGAAGGGCATCATCGTGATGAACACGCCCTTCGGCAATTCGATCACCACGGCCGAGCATGCCATCGCGATGATGTTTTCCATCGCCCGCCAGATCCCCGATGCCGACCGCACGACCCAGGCGGGTCTGTGGGAGAAGAACAAATACATGGGCGTCGAGCTGACCTCGAAGACGCTCGGCGTCATCGGCTGCGGCAATATCGGCTCCATCGTCGCTGACCGCGCGCTGGGGCTGAAGATGAAGGTCATCGCCTTCGATCCCTACCTGTCGCCGGAGCGCGCCGTCTCCATCGGCGTCGAGAAGGTCGAGCTGGAAGACCTGCTGCGCCGCGCCGACTTCATCACCCTGCACGTGCCGATGACGGCGCAGACGAAGAACGTTCTCTCCCGCGAGGCGCTGGCGAAGACCAGGAAGGGCGTGCGCATCATCAACTGCGCCCGCGGCGGTCTCGTCGACGAGCAGGCGCTGCGCGATGCGCTCGACGCCGGCCACGTGGCGGGAGCGGCCTTCGACGTCTTCTCCGAGGAGCCGGCGACGGCCAATCCGCTGTTCGGCCATCCGAACGTGGTCTGCACGCCGCATCTCGGCGCTGCAACGACCGAGGCGCAGGAGAACGTCGCCCTGCAGGTGGCCGAGCAGATGTCGGACTATCTCCTGTCCGGCGCCATCACCAATGCCGTGAACTTTCCGTCGATCTCGGCGGAGGATGCCCCGAAGCTGCGCCCCTTCGTGGCACTCGCCGAGAAGCTCGGCTCCTTCCTCGGCCAGCTCACCGAAGCCCCGATCAAGGGCATCCGCATCGAGTACGAAGGCAAGGTCGCCGACCTCAATGTCCGCCCGCTGACGGCGGCGGCGGTCACCGGCGTGCTCCGGCCCTTCCTCTCCGACATCAACATGGTCAATGCCGTGCCGATCGCCAACGACAAGGGCATCACCGTGGACGAGGTGAAGCGCGAAGCGCCGGGCGCCAACCTCGAGAGCCGCATCATGATCACGGTGGAGGCGGAGGACATGCCGCGCCATGCCGCCGGCACCGTGCTCGCCGATGGCAAGCCGCGCATCGTCGAGATCCGGCATATCGCCATGGACGCCGAGTTCGCCGACCACATGCTCTATGTGCGAAACGACGACAAGCCGGGCTTCATCGGCCGCTTCGGCTCACTCCTCGGCGATGCGGGGGTGAACATCGCGACCTTCAACCTCGGCCGCGACAAGCCGGGCGGCGACGCCATCTGCTTCGTCGCAGTCGACGAGCGCATCTCGGACGAGTTGCTCGCGAAGATCCACGAGATCCCGCAGGTGAAGCGCGCCCGTCGCCTGGCGTTCTGACGGCGGCGCGGGAGGGGTAAGAGAGCCCCACCCTTACCCTCCCCTCGCCGGGGCGAGGGGAGGGGGCTACCGCGTCGCGCGTGGTTCTGGCCGGTTGGGCCTGGCGCGGCGACGAAGAGGGATGACAGAGGCCGAAGTCCCCTATCCGCGCGGCGGGAAGGGTGCGGGTGGGGCATTGTTTCGGGACGGAACTGCCGCGTGCGAGGCGGGTGATGTCCTGGCTCCTGCGCTACACTCGGCCGTCCCGATTCGCCGGAACCCGATCATGTATGTCCTCGCCCGTCTCTCCTTCGGCTTCGCGGTGGGCGCACTCGCGGTCATCCTCGCGCTCCAGGGCGCGGTCTGGCTGATGGGGCAGGTGGGCATGGCGGCGTTGCAGCTCTTTCCGATGCGCGCGCCGCTGCCGGCGAGCCTCCCCGGCCTGACGCAGCCGGCGATCATCGGCGGCCTGTGGGGCATGCTCTTCATCCTCATCTGGGATCGCTGGGGCCGCCAGGGCATCGTCAAGGGGGCCGGCTTCGGCACGCTGTTCGGCCTGATCGGCCCCGCACTGGTGCTCTGGGTCGTCTGGCCGGCGATCCGTGGTGCTGCGCTGTTCGAGGGCGGCAATGCCGGACGGATCGCAGCCGGGGCCGCGCTGGCGGTCGCCTTCGGCATCGGGCTCGCCTGGATCGGCCAGCTTCTCAACGGCTATATGCGCTACGCGGCCCGCTGATCGCGCTTGCCGCTC
Source organism: uncultured Hyphomicrobiales bacterium (assembly GCA_964516115.1). Taxonomy (GTDB): domain Bacteria; phylum Pseudomonadota; class Alphaproteobacteria; order Rhizobiales; family Phreatobacteraceae; genus Phreatobacter. The sequence continues at coordinate 8,278 of CAZEZD010000062.1, read as the reverse complement.
TCGGCGATGGCGATGCCGCCAAGTACCAGCAGCAGCGCGACGGCGTGATACCAGGCGAAGATCTCGCCGAGGATCAGCGGCCCGAGGATCGCCGACCAGACCGGCACAAGATTGACCCAGAGCCCGGCGCGCCCCGGACCGATCAGTTCCACGCCGCGCATGAAGAAGAGCTGGGCGACGAAGCCGGGCAGCACGGCGACATAGAGGATGATCAGCCAGCCGTTGAGGTCCGGCCACTGCGCCGAACCATGGGCGATCTCGGCGGCGAGCAGCGGCAGCGACGAGACGAGCGCCACCAGCGCCAGGGCGAGGAAGAAGGGGCGGGGCGAGATGGGGGGCCGGTTGCGGAGCGCGACGGTATAGGCGGCGTAGCCGAGGCAGGCGACCAGCATCAGGAGGTCGCCGAAGTTGAACGCGAGCCCTGTCAGCACGGCGAGGTCACCGCGCGCCGCCAACAGCGCGACGCCGGCAATGGTCACCACGATGCCGATGCCCTGCAACCCCGTCACCGCCGTGCGGTGGACGAGATAGGCCCCGGCCAGCACCATGACGGGAATCGAGCCCTGGATGATGCCGATGTTGACGGCCGTCGTGTAGAGCGCGGAGAGGTAGAAGAGGGCGTTGAACCCGGTGAAGCCGACAACGCCCATGATCGCCAGCCAGCGCCAGTTGGCCCTGATCTGCGGCCATTCGCGCAGGAAGGCGGGACCGGCGATGGCGAGCATCAGCGACAATGTGCCGACCCAGCGCAGGGTCGTCAGCATCATCGGCGAGACATGGCCGATGGCGAGGCGGCTGGCGACGGCATTGCCGGCCCAGATCAGCGTCGTGGCGGCGAGGACGAGATAGGGACGGTCGTAGAGGCGCATGCGCTCGCAAAACCCTGATGGACCCGCACTATAGACGGCCCGAAAGGCGGCCGGCAGCCGGTTTGGGCGCAGTCGAGCAATGCCGGGCGAGGGGTATCGACGGAGTCATCCAGTCTTTGCGACAAATTGCGACGAGGGAAGACAACTATCTGAAAAATATCGCATTATGCTTTCATCTTTCTGTCAACCAAGGGTCATAGAAGTATCGCGCAGCGGCCCTATCCAAAGGCTGCATCCCTTGTCCGCCCCTGCGCATTGATGCGCTGGACGAGGTTCCTCCAAGGACAGGAGCATCCTGTGAAACTCTCTCTCTTCCTCTCTGCCGCGGTCGTCGCGATCGGCGGCACCGTTCTCGCCACGGCGCCGGCGAATGCCCAGGCCCGTGACCGCATCCAGATCACCGGTTCCTCGACCGTGTTTCCCTTCACCACCACGGTGGCCGAGCGCTTCTCGCAGCGCGGCGGCCGCGCCCCGATCGTCGAAGGCACCGGCACCGGTGGCGGCATGCGTCTGTTCTGCGCCGGCGTCGGCCTGAACACGCCCGACATCACCAATGCCTCGCGCCGTATCACGCAGAACGAGTTCAACACTTGCAAGACCAATGGCGTCGATCTCATCGAGCTGCAGATCGGCTTCGATGGCATCGTCGTTGCCAATTCCAAGCAGGGTCCCAAGGTGCAGCTGACGCTCGAGCAGCTCTACCTGGCCCTCGCCGCCAAGGTGCCGAACGCCCAGGGCCAGCTGGTCGACAATCCGCACAAGAACTGGTCGGACATCGCCCCGAACCTGCCGAACGCCAGGATCGAGGTCATCGGCCCGCCGCCGACGTCCGGCACCCGCGACTCGTTCAATGAACTCGGCCTGCTCGCCGGCTGCAAGGAGCACGCCAAGCGTCGCAACGTCGAAATCTCCAGCCGCGACTGCCAGCAGATCCGCGCCGACGGCGGCTTCGTCGAGGGTGGCGAGAACGACAACATCATCGTCCAGCGTCTGGTTGCCAACCCGACCGCCTTCGGTGTCTTCGGCTACTCGTTCCTCGAAGAGAACCACGACAAGATCCAGGGTTCGACCATTGGCGGTTTCGAGCCCACGGTCGAGAACATCCAGAGCGGCAAGTGGCCGATGGCCCGTTCCATGTTCGTCTATCTGAAGAAGAACCACATTGGCACGGTTCCCGGCCTTCAGGAGTTCATGACCGAGTATGCTTCCGAGCAGGCCATGGGTGAGGACGGCTATCTTGAGAAGAAGGGCCTCGTGCCGAGCCCGGCCGAGGTTCGCGCCCGCTTCCGGGCCGCCATCGCCGCCGGCACCTCGATGACCAGCCGCTGATCTCTGGTTGACACCTCTCGGAAGGACCCGGCTTCTGCCGGGTCCTTCCACCGGCCTGCTCCGGGTTGCTCACCCCGATCGCACATGGAAGGCTCTGATGTTCCTGCCCCTCTTCGGCCTCATCCTGGCGATTGTCGCTGTTTGCTTCTGGCATGGCCGGAGCCGCGCTGTCGCGGTGTCGGGCGCCAACTACAGTGCGCTCCATTCCCTGCCCGGTTACCATGGTTGGTGGCTGGCGCTGATGACGGCGGGTCCGGCCTTCGCTGTCCTGGTCCTGTGGTCGATCATCAGCCCGTATGTTCTTCGTCCCCTGATGCTCTCGCAGTTTGCACCCCAGGTCGCCGAGTTCAGTGCTGCACAGCTCGACGGCTTCTGGCGCGACATCCAGGCCATCGCTGGCGGCGGGACACCCGGCGTGCGCGACGCCTTCCGTGAAGAAGCCGCAGCCGCCTATCGGTCTGTCAACCGCATGTCCCTCGTCGGCATGATCGCCCTCATGACCCTCGTCGGAGCAGGCGGGTTCTATGTCGCGCGGAACGCCATCGCCGTGAACTTCCGCGCACGTCACCGGGTCGAGACGGCCGTCAAGGTGTTCCTGGCCGCCTCCGCGACTGTCGCGATCCTGACCACGGTCGGCATCGTCTTGTCGCTGCTGTTTGAATCGCTGCGCTTCTTTTCGCTGGTCAATCCGATGGACTTCCTGTTCGGGACGACCTGGACGCCGCAGCAGATGGCCTTCCGCACGGACCAGGTCGGTGGCACCGCCGCCTTCGGGTTCATCCCGCTCCTGACCGGCACGTTGCTGATCACCTTCATCGCCATGG